>NZ_JAXION010000044.1:0-31403 GCF_049311045.1 Rhodococcus sp. 7Tela_A2
CCGCCCCCCGAGAGACTTCGCCTGCCCGGCATCGCGGATGTCGGCAGCGGTGAACGCGGCGGAACGGGAATCCACTGTGGGCAGCGTGTCGTATGCGGTGCGACCGCATACGAGTACGTCCGCGCCGGCGGCCAGGAAGGTCTCGGCGATGACGTACCCGATGCCCTTGGTGCCGCCGGTGACGAGGACCGCGCGACCGGTGAAATCGGCAGGATTGTCGAAGAACATGCCGCGGAGACTATGACGAAATGTGCGCCGGTGCCCCGACGTTCCCGCTCAGCAGGTGCCTACAGCAGGTGCACCTTCTTGTAGAGGATCTTCGACGGTCCGCCGATCAGGCCCACGTTGTCGAGGAAGGTCATGAGCTTGGCGCCGGACTTGCGCACCCGGTCGTGGTGGTGCGCGTTGTTCCGGGCTTCTTCGAGGGCGCGCTCGGTGTCGAGGCCCGCGTTGGCGTAGACGTCCGGGTGGATCATGCTCTTGACGACGAAAAACACGACGACCGCGGTGTTGATCCGTTCGATTGCGAGCCGCAGGCGGCTCGCACCGTTCAGTCGGCGTCCCACTTCTTCACGGGCGAACCGGATGTGGCGCGCCTCCTCGAGGACGTGGATCTTCGAGACCGCACGTGTGACGGGCTGGACGCGTTCGTCGCGCATGAAGTCGCGTTGCATCATGTCGAGGATTTCTTCTGCGGCCATGACCGCGGCGTACGCGTTGGCGCCCTTGAAGAAGTGGCCCCACAGGCGGCCGAGGTGGTGGATGTAGCGGGGCGGCCCGTAGCTGGGCATGTTCAGCCGTTCGCCGGCCCGGGCGAACATCACGGAGTGGCGGCACTCGTCGGCGATCTCGGTGAGCGCGAACTGGACGTGCCGGCTGTGCTTGTCGCGATCGTAGACGTCGCGCAGAAGCATCTGCATGAGCAGGATTTCGAACCACAGGCCGGTGCTGGACACACTCGCGGCTTCGTTCTTGGTGAGTTCGATGCGCTGTTCGTCGGTGAGTTCGTCCCACAGGGCGGTGCCGTAGAGCGTGCTCCACTCGGGGGTCATGCCGAACTTGTCGTCGGGGACGGGGGCCTCCCAGTCCACTTCGACGACGGGGTCGTACGACTTGCGGGCGGACGAAGCGAGCAGGCGACCGGCAGTTTCCTCACGATCGGAAAGCCGGATGCCGGGTACGAAACCCTTGCTGGATTCGCGGGTGAGCGATGCGGTCATGTCTCCACCTTTTTAGTGTGACGACGGGTAACTGTTAAGTGAGGTTAGCGTGATCGCGCGCACAGCACAACGTCTGCGTCCGACTCCGTGTCGGACGCAGAGAGGAGCGCGAGGGACAGCTACGAGCGCGCGGGTGCCCAGAGTGCCGATGCGATCGCGCCGACCAGCAGAATCGCGGCCATCGCCCACAAGCCCTGCTGCATGCCTGCCAGGAACGCGTCCCGCGCGAACTCCGCGAGCACGTCGCCCTGGGGACCCGCCTGTTCGGCGACCTCGACTGCCGCGGCCAGCGAATCCTGCACTGCGCCTCGTGCCGGTTCGGGAATCGTCGGTGCGATCGGATCGATCCGGTGCCCGTACGCGGCCGCGAGCACACTGCCCGCGAGGGCGACGCCGATAGCAGCGCCCACTTCGCGGGTCGCGTCGTTGACGGCCGACGCGACACCCAGTTGGTCCTCCGGCGTGTTGGTGACGATCGCGTGGGTCGCGGGCGCGGTGCAGACGCCGATTCCGATACCGGCGATCGACATCGCGATGGCGACGTCGGCGTACGACGAGTCCGCGTCCAGCAGACTCATGACGATCATCGACACCCCGATCAGGGCGAGCCCGACGCTCATGAGGACACGGAGTCCGAACCACCGCAACAACATCGGCACCCCGACCGAGAGCACCATCACCACCAGGAAGATCGGGGTGAGGGCCACGGCCGACATCAGCGGCGAATACCCGAGCACGAGTTGCAGGTATTGCACGATGAGATAGAAGACGCCGAATCCGGCGAGATACTGCAGTGTGAGGCCGCCTGCTCCGACCGCGAACGCGCGCTGGGAGAACAGCCGCACGTCGAGCAGGGGTGCTGGTGAGCGCCGCTCGACGAGCACGAACGCCACTCCTGCGGCCACTCCCGTGACCAACGCGCCGACGGTGAGTGCGTCGATCCATCCGCGCTGCGGTCCCTCCATCACGCCGAGGACGAACAGCCCGACCGCCGCCACGACGAGCACGGCTCCGACGATGTCGAACCGCGCCGGTTCCGCCGCGCGGGAGGACATGATCGTGGCGCCCGCGACGACGAGCACGGCCGAGATCACGGCGAACGCGGCGAAGATGAGCTTCCACGACCCGTATTCGAGAATGACGCCCGACCCGAGCATGCCGATGACCGCGCCGGATCCGGCGACCCCCGCCCAGATCCCGATGCCCCGGGAACGATGCTCCTCGGTGAACGCCGCGGTGATGAGGGACAGCGTCGCAGGCATGACGAGCGCCGCACCGACCCCGGCCACGGCGCGCGCCGCGATCACCCAGTTCGGATCGGACAGGAACAGGGGAAGCGCCGACCCGATCCCGAAGACGACCAGGCCCGCCAGCATGACTCCGCGCCGGCCGAACCTGTCTCCGAGCGCGCCCGCCGGGAGCAGCAGTGCCGCAAGGGCGAGCGTGTATCCGTCGACGATCCACGTGAGCTGGGCCTGGGTCGCGCCGGTCTCGACCGCGATATCCGGTAGTGCCGTGTTGAGCGACGCCATTGCCGCGATGACGGCGGCGACCGCTGCGCACGCGACGGTGAGCAGCCATAACTGAGACCCGGTCATGCGGGTCTTCTGCGCGGCGAGCGAAGCTGATTCGGACACGGGCGCCTTCCGGACGAACGTGGTGCCGGAGTAGGAAAAAGACTGTCGGCATCGTAGCCGAACCGGCGGTGCGGGACCGGTCACGACGCGGCGCCCCCGGCCGTGTCATAGCGCGGCAGTGTCAGGCCGCGGAGTCGGGAGGGGCCGTGGGGTTCTCCGTGCGCGCATCCGTGTCCCGCCCTCGGCGCAGCACGTACGCGCGCGAGTGACGGAAGTCCTTGACCCGCAGGTTCCGCACGACATGAAGCCGGAATTCGGGGTGGTCCTCGAGTTCCGCGGCGAGCTGCTGGTCGATCAGGATCGAACCGGGGCGAGCGGCACCGGTCAACCGTGCGGCGATGTTGACCACCGATCCGAACAGGTCGCCGAAACGGGCCAGTGCCGGGCCCGAGGCCAGACCGATCCGCAGAGCGGGTGTGTCTTCGAACGCGGCGAACGCTTGCTGCAGTTCGAGCGCGATCCGCGCGGCGTCGACCGCATCCTCGGCGGCGAACATCACCTCGTCGCCGACGGTCTTGATCACCCAGCCGGCGTGGCGGGTGATCACGCCGGACACCGCGGCCTCGAAGTGATCGAGCAACACGTTGAGTTCGTCGGCGTCGATACGCCGGGTCAACTGGGTGTACCCCACCATGTCGGCGAATCCGACGACGAGCGGACGGGTCTGCGCGTCCCCTTGGACGCGGACGGCGGTGCGGTTGGTCGTGGCGACCAGGTGCCGACGCCACATGTAACCCTGGAGGCTCTCGGCACGGTTCGCCACGCGGCGGAGGATGTCGTCGACGAACTCGCGGATCTCCTCGTCTTCCGGGGGTGCCGATGCCGTGCCGTACGCGGTGGAGAGCTGGGAGACGACGTGGCTGCTCAAGAGGGCGAACTGCCATTCGCTCAGCCGCGACATCGACTGTCCCAGCGAACGCGCCGCGGATATCTCGGCGGAGGGGTCGATGGCGCCGCTGCCGAGGATCGCCGCGAGATTGCGCAGGGCGCCGAGATCCCCGTCGGTGAACATGACCGCGCCCGGGTCGGGGTCGACCGTGAATCCCAGGGCCTGCCACAACTGGCGGACACGGGTCGGCTCCAGCCCGGCGAGGTCCGCGACCTCGCGCAAGGTGTAGCGGCGAACGCCGAGCAGGGTGCGTTCGAGCTCGGCGCGGATCGTCGCAAGCACCTCGGGGGTGGCCTGCGACCGTTCATCGGGCGGGGTCACGAGACCATCCTTACCTGTACTTCGGTTGGCGAGGCTGTAGATTCCGCCACCGGCGCTCGGTGTCGTGTCGTACACATGTGCGACAGTGGGCGTCGAAAAAGCGCCGGACAATCCAGCGAGCCGAGAAAGGACATGGCATGCCGCCCCGCACACGCGCGGACCATCTGACGGAGGAGCAACTCGGCGAGCTGAGTAATGCACTCGCGGAGGGTCGTCGCGCGACTGTATATCTCATCGACGGCATTCCGAGCCTCGGCATCGAACCCGGCGCGTCGGCGCGGGTGGTGTCCGTTTCCGGCACCACCGTCATGGTGCGGCCGAAAGGGGTCGACGACGAGTTGCCCTTCGAGTCCGACGAACTGCGCCTGACCCGGCAACCCGCCGGGGCGCCTGCGAAGAAGACAGCGGCCACGAAGTCCGCTCCCGCGAAGGCGGCGGCGTCGACGTCCCCGGCTGTGACCCCTTCTGCCGGGAGGCCTGCTGCCACCAAGCCTGCTGCCCCCCAGCCTGTTGCCGCCGGTCCCGCTGCCGCCAAGCCCGCGTCGAGGCCTGCTCCTCCGGTGCGTGGTGCCCAGACCAAGAGCGTCGAGGAGACGAAACCCGTGAACGACACGACCCCCGGTTCCGCCGCACCCGCGTCGCCCGCCAAGCCGAAAGCCCCGGCGCGCAAGGGTAAGAAGGCGCCCACGATCAGCATCACCATCACCATCGACCCCGAGAGCGAATGGACCGTCGGAATCGCGCACGGCACACGGAAGGTCGGCAAGCCGGCAGCCGTGGCGCCCGACGCCGTCGAACGGGCCGTCAAAGAACTCGGTGATCCCGGTGCCGTCGAGGCGGTCCAGTCCGTGATCGACGCGGCCCGCAGCGCAGCCGAGGAACGTGTTGCGCAGCTCAGCCGCGAACTCGAGGAAGCCCGAAAAGCTCTCGAAAGTCTCGGCGCAACCCCGAAAACAGGCATCGACCTCTAGTACCCTCACAACGAAGGTCGCCCGCCGCGCGAGAGGGACACGATGTTCAAAAGGTTCGCTCTACTGGCCGCCGCAGTGATGGCGTTGGCGGGCGGTGGGATGGGGATAGCCACCGCAGCACCTCCTGTCACCCTCGGCGGTGGTTCGGGGATCACTCTCGGTGATGGTGGCCAGGACATGTACGACTGCACCCTCACCACCATCGGAAACGACGCCTCGGGTCGTCTCGTCGGCCTGACCGCGGCGCATTGCGGTCTCCCCGGCATGACCGTGAAGGCCGAGTACGACACCGCGGCCGGTCCCGTCGGGCGGGTCGTCTCCGCGAACACCGTGCTCGACTACGCGGTCATCGAGTTCGATCGCGGCAAGGTCGTGCCCGTCAACCGGGTGGGAAACACGTCCATCACCGGAGTAGGGGCTCCCGCCGGTTTCCCCGATATCGCGTGCAAAGAAGGCCGTACGACGGGCAACACGTGCGGTGTCGTGTGGGGCGACGTCTTCGGTTCGCAGGAAACCTGGACCCAGGTGTGCGTGATCGAGGGCGACTCGGGTGCGCCACTGGTCGTCGGCACGACGCTCGTCGCGATGGTGAACGCCTACCTGTTCGCGCCGTGTGCCGGCCCGCAGGTCGGAACGAACATCGACGTGATCTTCGGCGACATCGACGCCCGCGGCGGCGCGGGAGCAGGGTTCCGGCCGATCTAGCCGGAACGCCCACTCCCGCAAGACCGGCCGGTGGTCACCCGCACACCGCGCCGTGCGACGCCGAGCCGACGAGCTTGGTGTATTTGGCGAGCACACCACGGGTGTACCGCGGCGCCAACGGTTCCCACCCTTGCTGCCGCGCCGCCATCTCCTCGTCGCTCACCAGCACGTCGAGAACGCCGTTGGCCACGTCGAGCCGGATCCGGTCGCCGTCACGGACGAAGGCGATGGGTCCGCCGTCGACTGCTTCGGGTGCGACATGCCCGACGCACAGGCCGGTCGTGCCACCGGAGAAGCGCCCATCGGTGAGCAACAGGACATCCTTTCCGAGACCCGCCCCCTTGATGGCGCCGGTGATCGCGAGCATCTCCCGCATCCCGGGCCCACCCTTCGGCCCTTCGTACCGGATGACGACGACGTCTCCCGCCGTGATGGTGCCGTCCTCGAGCGCGTCCATCGCCGAGCGTTCCCGCTCGAAGACTCGCGCGGTGCCCTCGAACACCGACTCGTCGAATCCCGCCGACTTCACGACCGCGCCGCCGGGAGCGAGGGTGCCGCGCAGGATGGTGATCCCACCGGTGGGATGAATCGGGTTGCTCAGAGCGCGCAGCACCTTGCCGTCGGGATCGGGCGGGGCGATGCCGGCGAGATTCTCCGACAGCGTGCGGCCGGTGACGGTGAGACAGTCGCCGTGGAGCAGTCCGGCGTCGAGCAACGCCTTCATGATCACCGGTACGCCGCCGATGTGGTCGACATCTTTCATGACGTGGGTGCCGAACGGTTTGACGTCGGCGAGGTGCGGCACCCGAGCGCCGACGCGCACGAAGTCGTCGAGGGTGAGTTCCACCTGCGCCTCGTGTGCGATGGCAAGCAGATGCAGGACCGCGTTGGTGGATCCACCGAACGCCATGACCACGGCAATCGCGTTCTCGAACGCTTCCTTCGTCAGGATGTCGGACGCGGTGATCCCGCGGCGCAGCATCTCCACGACCGCTTGGCCGCTGCGCCGCGCGAACCCGTCGCGCCTGCGGTCGGTGGCGGGTGGTGACGCGCTGCCGGGCAGCGACATGCCGAGGGCTTCGGCGGCACTGGCCATCGTGTTCGCGGTGTACATGCCTCCGCATGCGCCTTCTCCCGGGCAGATGGCCCGCTCGATGGCACCGAGGTCGGCTTCCGACATCAGGCCCCGCGCGCATGCGCCGACGGCTTCGAACGCATCGATGATCGTGACGTCGCGTTCGGTGCCGTCGGACAGTTTTGCGACACCCGGCAGGATCGATCCGGCATACAGGAACACCGACGCGAGGTCGAGGCGGGCGGCGGCCATGAGCATGCCCGGCAGCGACTTGTCACACCCTGCGAGTAGTACCGATCCGTCGAGTCGCTCGGCCTGCATCACCGTCTCCACGCTGTCGGCGATCACTTCCCGCGACACGAGCGAGAAGTGCATCCCCTCGTGCCCCATCGAGATGCCGTCCGACACGGAGATGGTGCCGAACTCGAGCGGGTATCCCCCGGCCGCGTGCACACCCTCCTTGACGGCCTGCGCCAACCGATCGAGCGACAGATTGCACGGGGTGATCTCGTTCCACGACGACGCGACGCCGATCTGGGGTTTTTCCCAGTCGTCGTCGCCCATGCCCACCGCGCGGAGCATGCCGCGGGAGGCGGTCTTCTCGATTCCGTCGGTGACGTCGCGGCTTCGGGGTTTGAGGTCGGGCAGATGCTGCTCGGGCCGATCGGTCATGAGGCTCCGTGCCGGCGGGGGTCGCGCCCGGTGAGGGCGAGCAGGCGGTCCTGCACAGACGCATCGTCGCCGACGGGAACGGGATCGGCGAAGAGCCCGCTGCCCGCAAGCATGTCGCTCTGCGGCTCGAGGTCCTTCCAGACGGCGTCCACGAGAGCCGGATCGAGTTGCTCGTCCGATCCGGTGGCACGGGCGAGGTCCCACGCGTGCACGGTGATGTCGCCGACCTGTTGCCGCAGATAGTCGATGCACGGCACGGCGCCGTAGGACAGTTGGACTTCCTGGTCGGCCGGCGTCGCGGCCCACGCCTCGGTCGCCTGCTCGGAGAATGTGGACCAGTCGGCGGCAAGGTCGTCGCCGAGGGGTTCGAGAGCGGACTCGGCCTCTTCGAGTGTGCGTCCCGACAGCAACGGCGCCACCCAGCGTTGTTCGTCGACGACGTGCCGGACCAGAGTTGTGATGTCCCATTCGGTGTCGGGGGTGGGGGCGTGCCAGTCGGTGATCTGCGCGACGCGGCTGTCGAACTCGCGCCGAGCGGTGCGTTGTAGTGAAACCCAGTCGTTCGCCATGGTTCCCACCCTAGACACGGGCGGGCTGTGATCACGGCGATTTCAATCCGTGCGTCCGCGCTCGGCGTGCGTCAGGATCGACCGGGAGTCCGCCGTCCGCGGTGCTCGTCGCCGATCCGAGGAGAAATGCATGTCCGTCCCCATCGTCGAGCTCGCCCCCGGGCTGAACGTCAGTGCTCAGGGCTACGGCGCGATGTCGGTTTCCCCCGCATACGGACCGATCGATCCCGACGAGGCCCTCGCCACGCTGCACCATGCGGTGGACCTGGGAGTGACCTTCGTCGACACGGCGAACGTGTACGGCAACGGCACCAGTGAAACCGTGGTCGGGAAGCTGCTTCAATCTCGCCGCGACGAGGTGCAGATCGCGACGAAGTTCGGTCTGGTCGGCGCCATCGGCTCTGCCGGGACCGACAACCGCCGCATCGACGGCCGTCCCGACTACGCGAAGCAGGCAATCGACGAATCACTCGCTCGACTCGGGGTGGACAGCGTTGATCTGTACTACCTGCACCGTGTCGATCCGGAGGTGCCCATCGAGGAGACCGTCGGTGCGCTCGCCGAACTCGTGCGGGTCGGCAAGGTCCGTCACATCGGATTGTCCGAGGCAACCGGCGACGAGGTCCGTCGCGCACACGCCGTCCACCCGATCGCAGCGGTGCAGTCCGAATGGAGCATCGTGTCGCGAGATGTCGAACGACACGTGGTGCCGACGGCCGCCGAACTGGGCATCGGGTTCGTGCCGTACTCACCCGTGAGCAGGGGCCTGCTCACCGATTCGTTCGACCCGGAGCAGCTCGGGGAGGGAGATCTGCGGCGCAGATTCCCGCGATTCGCGTCCGGTGCCCTCCCAGGCAACCTCACTGTGCGAGACGAGGTCCGGACGGTCGGCGACGAAGCCGGAGTGACGGTCGCGCAGGTCGCGCTGGCGTGGCTGGACGCGAAAGGCCGCGAGTTCGGTCTCCCGTCGGTGTCGATTCCCGGCACCCGGTACGCCGCGCGGGTCGCCGAGAACGTGGGCGCGCTCGACGTGACGCTGACACCGGACCAGATCGCGCGACTCGATCTGCTCGCCGACAAGGTCGCCGGACCGCGGTCCGCAGACCCACAGTGGGTGTCGCTCGGTCGCGAGTAGTCGCCGTCGCTCTCGAGCGTGGGAGTAACGTTCGTCCATCATGAGGGCGTGGCTGGTCTGGAGTGTCGGTGTTTTCGCCTACATCGTGGCGGTTCTGCACCGGACGGCGTTCGGCGTTTCCGGGCTCGCCGCGACCGAGCGTTTCGAGATCTCCCCGGCGGTGCTGTCGGGGTTCGTCGTCCTTCAGCTCGTCGTGTACGCGGGCATGCAGATCCCGGCCGGGGTGCTCCTCGACCGATTCGGTTCGCGCTGGGTCATCGCGATCGGTGCGGCGGTCATGGCGGTGGCTCAGTTGGTGCTCGCCACCACGGAGTCGTTGCCGATCGCCTATCTCGCCCGGGTGTTCGTCGGCGCGGGTGATGCGCTGACGTTCATCTCGGTTCTCCGGCTGGTGCCGGTATGGTTCGCGCCGCGACGGGTGCCCCTCGTCTCGCAGCTCACCGGGATTCTCGGCCAGATCGGCCAGGTGCTGTCCGCGGTTCCGTTCGTGCTGGTGCTGACCGGTGTGGGATGGACCGCGGCGTACGGCAGCGCGGCGTCGATCGGTGTGTTCGCCTGCATCCTGGTCATCGCCACGGTGCGTGACGCGCCGTACGGAGACGCGCCGGCCACGCGGCCGATGGGCCTTCGCGAGTTGGTCGCACAGATCGGTGTGGTGTGGCGCCGCCCGGGCACCAAACTGGGCTTCTTCACCCACATGGGCACCCAGTTCTCGGTGACGACCTTCGCGTTGATGTGGGGTGTTCCCTATCTGGTCTCCGCGCAGGGGCTGTCGGCGGCTACTGCCGGCACGATGCTGACGGTCTCGGTAGTTACCGCGATCGCGGCGGGCCCCGTCCTCGGCATCCTGTCCGGCCGCTTTCCTCTCCGCCGCTCCTGGATGGTGCTGGCGATCATGCTGGCGAACGCGACGATCTGGACCGTGGTGCTGGCGCTGCCCGGTCCGGCGCCGATCGCGTTGCTCGTGCTTCTCATCGTCGTCATCTCCGTAGGCGGCCCCGGCTCGATGATCGGGTTCGACTACGCCCGCACGTTCAATCCCGGCACCGCGCTGGGGACCGCGAACGGCATCGTCAACATCGGAGGGTTCCTCGCCACTCTGCTGGTCGTGCAGACGATGGGTCTCGTCCTCGAACGGCTCGGTGGGTACACCTTCGACGCGTTCCGTGTCGCGTGGCTTGCGCAGTATCCCGTCTGGGTGGTCGCGATCGTCGGTGTTCTCGTCACGCGCGGCCGTGCCCGTCGCGAGGCGGGTGTGCATCCGCGCAGCTCATGGCAGGTTCTGCGGCAGCGGACCGCGGCGCGTCGCGGTGAACTGGCAGACTCGGAGGAGAACACCCCGAGGAGGACGAGCAGTGACAGCGACGGTGGACGACCCTGATCCGGGCGCCCCGATTCCGGAACATCCCACGGACGGCCAGAGCGCGACGTCGCTCTCGCCGCGCGAACTCGCCAGGTTCCTGATGGTGTACAAGTTCGGTATCGACGAGATGATGACCAAGATCAACATCTTGCGGGACGAATTCACCTACGCCCACGACTACAACCCGATCGAGCACGTCAAGTCGCGACTCAAGACCCCCGAGTCGATTCTCGCGAAGGCCGCCCGCAAGGGCGTCGAACCCTCGCTGGACGGCATCCGATCCAACCTCCGCGACATCGCGGGTATCCGCATCTCGTGCAGTTTCACGTCCGACGTGTACCGGATCTCGGACATGATCACCCGGCAGCGCGACGTACGGGTCGTCGAGGTGGTGGACTACATCGCGCACCCGAAGCCGAACGGGTACAGCAGCCTGCACGTGATCGTCGAGGTCCCGGTGTTCATGTCGGACCGGGTGGAGTCCGTCTACGTGGAACTCCAGATCCGCACGGTCGCGATGGACTTCTGGGCCAGCCTCGAGCACAAGATCTATTACAAGCACGATCGTGCCGTGCCGAGCGATCTGCGCGAAGAACTGCGGCTCGCCGCCGAAACGGCCCGTGCACTCGATGTGCGGATGGAAGCGCTGCACGAGCGGGTACACGGCAGCTTCGGCACCTGACGCGACGGGGTCGTCCTCGAACGGCTGGGCAGGTGCTCCTTCTCGTATTGGCAAGTAGGAGAACGTAATTCGCGGGGTCGCGGCGGGGCTTGTGGCTCAGGCACATGGGGGCTGCACACGTGCCCGTCCGCTCGGGGTCCGCTGATCGATCAGGAATCGAGAAGCCGCCGCCCACGGTGAGGACCTAATCTGGGAAACGCCGCACGTGACCGACACCGGGGAGGGACGCCATGACCACGAAAGCGACTGCGGACGAGAGCTTTTCTGCGCAAGAGCGTGCTGCCATGAAGGAACGTGCAGCAGAAATCAGGGCCGAGAACAAGCGCGCGAAGAGCGCCGAGAAGGCCGCTGCGGACGAGGCGGACGTGCTGGAGAAGATCGCCCGGATGCCGGACGGCGACCGTGAGATGGCGGAACGCGTCCACGCGATCGTCACAACCGTCGCTCCGGAGCTGGCCCCGAAGCTCTACTACGGACAGCCCGGGTACGCCCGCGGCGGCAAAGTGCTCTGCTTCTTCCGTAGCGGACAGATGGACAAGGAGCGCTACTCGACGTTCGGGTTCAGCGTTCAGGCCGAACTGGACTCCGACGACGGATTCTGGCCCACCGCGTACGCGCTACAGGAGCCGTCCGAGGACGCATGGGAACGCCTCGGCGAACTCGTCCGCCGGGCTGTCGGCGCACCCGGCAGCGACTGACTCTCGGGTCACCGGCTCTCGGGCGACCGGCGCGGTTCAGTCCTTTTCGGAATCGTCGGACGTAGCGTCCTTTCCGTCGCCGCCCGCAGTCACGGTGGCTTCCTCCGTCACCTCGCCGTTCCCGCCGACCGTCTCGATGACGAGGGCGTTCTCTCCAGCGTCGACGCGTACCGTGTCTCCGCTGGACAGCGTGCCCGCAAGCAGCAGATTCGAGAGTTTGTTGTCGAGTTCCTTCTGAATCGTGCGACGCAACGGACGCGCTCCGAACTCCGGCGCGAACCCCGTGTCGACCAGCCAGTCCACCGCGCTGTCGGTGATCTCGAACTCGACGTTCTGTGCCCGCAGCAACCGTTTGGTTCCGCCGAGCATCAATCCGACGATCTGGTGCAGTTGTTCCTTCGCGAGTCGATGGAACACCACGGTCTCGTCGATCCGGTTGAGGAACTCCGGCCGGAAATGCGCGTGCAGGCGTTCCATCAACCGCGGTGTGAGGGACTCGATGTCGTCACCGGAGTGGGCCAGGATCATGTCCGACCCGATATTGCTCGTGAGGATGACGATCGTGTTCTTGAAATCCACCGTGCGGCCCTGGGCATCGGTGACGCGCCCGTCGTCGAGCAGTTGCAGCAGCACGTTGAACACGTCCGGGTGCGCCTTTTCGATCTCGTCGAACAGGATCACCGAATACGGCTGACGACGAACCTTGTCGGTCAACTGCCCGGCCTCTTCGTACCCGACGTAACCGGGAGGAGCACCCACCAGTCGCGACACCGTGTGCTTCTCCTGGAACTCGCTCATGTCGAATCGGATCATCCGGTCTTCGTCACCGAACACCGCTTCTGCCAGTGCTTTTGCCAGTTCTGTCTTGCCGACACCGGTGGGCCCGAGGAACAGGAACGACCCGATCGGCCGATTCGGGTCGGCGAGTCCGGCACGTGCCCGGCGAACACCTTCGGCAACTGCGGTGACCGCTTGCTCCTGGCCGATCACCCGCGCGTGGAGCACGTCCTCGAGGTCCAGGAGCCGCTGCCGTTCCTCCGCCGTCAACTCGGACACGGGGATACCGGTCTGCCGGGAGATCACCTCGGCGATGTCGAGCACTTCGACCTGCGGGGTGGACTCGGTTTCTCCGACTCCGGTGCGCTCTTCCAGCGCGGTGATCGCCTTCTTCAGTTCCCCCGCCTTCGCATAGTCTTCGGCAGCGACGGCGGAGTCCTTCTCGCGTTCGAGGCGTGCCAGTTCCTCCTCGTGGGAACGGGTGTCCGCGTCGGGAGTCTTCGTACGCAAGCGGACTCGCGCGCCGGCCTGGTCGATCAGGTCGATGGCCTTGTCCGGCATGAACCGGTCGGTGATGTACCGGTCGGACAGTTCGGCCGCGGCGATCAGCGCCTCATCGGTGTAGTGGACCTGGTGGTGCTCCTCGTAGACGTCGGCGAGTCCGCGCAGGATTTCGATGGTGTCGTCGACCGACGGTTCGACCACCATGACCGGCTGGAACCTGCGTTCGAGCGCAGCATCCTTCTCGATGTACCGGCGGTACTCGTCGATCGTGGTCGCGCCCACCGCGTGCAGTTCCCCGCGCGCGAGGGCGGGCTTGAGCAGGTTCCCGGCGTCCATCGATCCCTCACCGCCGCTGCCTGCGCCGACGATGGTGTGCAACTCGTCGATGAACAGCACCAATTCGTCGGAGTGGTCGCGCACCTCGTCGAGAATCTTCGTCAGTCGTTCCTCGAATTCGCCGCGGTATTTACTGCCCGCGACCAGCGACCCCACGTCGAGCGCGACGACTCGCCGGTCGGCGAGTGTGGAGGGCACATCTCCGTTGACGATGCGCTGGGCCAAGCCCTCGACGATCGCGGTTTTGCCCACGCCGGGATCCCCGATGAGCACGGGATTGTTCTTCCTGCGACGGGAGAGGATCTCCACTGTCTGCGCGATTTCGTCGGCGCGGCCCACCACCGGGTCCACATTTCCGGCGCGCGCTTCCGCGGTGAGGTCCCGTCCGTACTGGTCGAGCGTGGGCGTCGTGCTGGATGAGGCGTCGCGACGGCCACCGGTGTCGAGTTTCGCGCCGGCGAGCGCATGTGCGGCAGCGTTCTCGCTGTTCTCCGCGATCCCGTACAGGATGTGTTCGGGCCCGATGTAGCTTGTGCCCGATTGTCCTGCCTGCTGCTGGGCGACACGGAATACGCGCTTCGCCGCCGGACTCAGCACCGGCGGCTCGCCTTCGCCCTCACTCTCACTCTTGCCCGCGAGCGAACGCATCTGCTCGGCGACGGCGTCGGGATCGAGCCCCAGGCTGCTGATCACGCCGCGGGTCGGGTCGTTGAGGGTGGCGGCATACAGCAGATGTTCGGGAGTCAGTTCCGAATTACCCCATTCTGTTGCGGCATTTCGGGCATCCGCGACAAGTCTCTTGGCGTCGTCGTTGAGCAGTCGGCTCAGATCGACGCGCTGGACCGGTGGTTGGCGCATTCCACCGGGGCCGAAGAATCGGTCGAAGATGTCTTCGAACGGATCACGCGAAATCCAGCTGTCGGTCATAGTCTCCTCCGAGACGGAGAGGATGTAACGCTATCCGGCACTCACCCAAAGCATTTCGTACCAGTCGCCTCCGGCGACGGCCTCGCTCGGTGATTCGGTGTCGGCTGCCGACATTGATCGTATACCGCTCCCGGTGTCCCCCGCGGCGGGTTGTGCGAGTTCCTCCGGAGGGGTAGCAGGCGTTATGTGGTCGTCCGCCCGCGTGCGCTGAACGTCCGGTGCCGACGACGCGGACGCGCTACGGTCCCTCATCGGCTATGGCCGTCGACTATTCCGGAATCGGACCGATCCCGAGACCCGCGTGGATGGTCTCCGCGCTCTCGGTCAGAGATGGAGGAGCATCGGCGCGCGTAGTCACCGTCAGTTGCGTCAGGAAGCGATCGTACTCGTGGTCGACTACGACGTAGCGCGTCGCTGCTCCGAACCGGATATCACCGGCTCGGTAGTAGCCTCGAATCAACGTGGAGCGAAATATTCCGAAGTTGACAGTGCTGTAGTAGGTTTCGTACCACTCGGGCAGGCTGACCGCTTCGTTGCCCGCGACCTCCAGCAACTCGTCCGTCGACCGCGACTTCGACAGCCTGCCGTGGAGAAGTACCGCATTGGGCGCCCACCTGTTCTCGGTGTGCTCGGGAGCGATGAGGACCGTGTGGGCGTGGGGGAAGACTTCGGTGGGTACCGAAACCCAACCCTGCGGTACGGGGATCTCTACCAACGGATGCCGTGATTCGTCCCGCCTGCACGGGATGATCTCGACCTCGTGGGAGTCGAGGTACTCCGGAAGTGTTGTCGGAACCCGACGATCGATCATCGAATTGCCTTCTTTGCGCGCGCCGCACGGAATCGTTCCCGCAACGGGGGAGGACACAAGAGGTCGATTGCGTCGGATTCCACGAGACGTTCACGACAAGCCGGATCTTCTGCCAATTTTTCCAGGAGAGCGAAAAGGGTGTTCGGCTCCACGACGAGTTGGTGGGCCATAACCGCAAGTCGATGTTCGGAATCGTGTCGTGTCCTGGAGTCGGACGGAAGAGGCTCGGCCGTATGGAGATCGATCACCGGGTGGGCCGTCGTTCCGCCCCGGACTCCGAGATCGCCCGCTCCGATGCGGGTGATGCTTCCCCAAGGGACGAAGGTATCGAGGACCTGCTTTTTCAAGAAGATTCGCCGGCAGACGTGTCGCCGCACACCCCCTCGATAGATGTACAGGGTCGTGTCGAAGCGGACGCACGCGATCAGGACCGCAATTGTGCCCAGGACGGCTGCACATAACGACACGAAGAGAGCGCCTTCGCGATTGTCTCGCCCGAACGGCAAAATGGTTTCGCCGAGCCCGATATGCCAGGCGAACGCTGCTGTACCGCCGTATGCGGTCAAGCCCAACATCGCCACGACGGTAGTGAATACAGCGGTTCTTCCTGTCGGGATGCTGATACCCGCACCGTGGGTGGGATCGTGATGAAGTCCGAGCTTGCGGGGTTGTCGAAGATTGCGAAACCCGGCGCTCCGAAACGAGGATATGGCGATGGTGAACAGGGCGACCGAGCCGCCGGCTCCACCGAGAGCGACCCGAGCATCACCGGTTCGGAAAACATCATGTGCGAAGACGAGACTCACGCATGCCGCAATAAGCATCGCGAGGGAGAGAACGAGCGATGTGATCCGAAGCGGTTGTGGCCATGGTGCTCGAAGTGGTGCCGGTTCGGGTGCGCTACCCGGTTCACCTGGATTTCGATTCTCATTCGGGTTCAACAAACACTTCTTTCATGTCAGGTCACTTCCACAGCCACTGTGCCGATTTGGATACGAGGTACGAGCCGAAGGCACCGGCCACGATTCCTGCGGAGAGTCCGACTGCCGTTCCGACTCCGGGTGCCACACCCGTTCCCAGTACAGCTCCCGCTTGTCCGAACGCCCAGGCGCTCGCGAGGTAGCCTGCTGCGGCGCCGGATCCTTCCGTCACCACCGCCCTCGTCGGATCCATTCCGCCTTCGATGTCGTTGACGATCGCGGGTATGACACCGAGTACCACGCCGGCAGGACCGAGACCTCGCGCTACCCCGCGGGCGAGGTCGTCCCCGGACGTTGCGGCTGCTGCTCCAAGCCCCACTTTCGTCCCGTCGGCCATCGAGCCGATTGTGGACGCTGCAGTCGTTGCTGCCCAGTCCGGTGTCCAGGAGAATTCCCCATTTTCCTGCTGCACCACCTTTCCCGGCATCGCGGCATCCCTGGCGACCTCGAGGGCATTGACCGCGGCATCGATGCGGTCGGTGGTTTCGGCTGCGGCTCGCGATGCCTGGTGGATCGCGTCGGAGATGGTGCGGGTCAGGTCGGCTGCGCAGCGTTCGACTTGTGATCGAGTGCCGGCGGCTGCTGTCGAGTCGGGCACGAGTATTGCGATCAGTGCTATCTGCTCGGACGGATCGACAGTGCCGTCATCGTGGACTGTGAAGCCGGATTGTTCGGCGCTGCTGAGGGTAGCGAGCAAATGCATGCGGGCACCTTCGACGATGCTTGCTCCGGTGCGGTAGGCCCCGCCGACCTCGAGAAGAGCGCCGGCGATGGCGCTGCCCAGTGAGCGTTCCCGGACTATTCGTTCGGCGGCCGAGCGCGCGGCGTCGCCGGTCCACCGCTCAGCGAGTACGTCCTGTTCGCTGAGGAGCCCCTTCATACGGTCGTCGAGTCGGTCGACGATTCGGTCGATTCGGTCGGCGGTGATACGTAGCGCATCGGGATTCCAGGATTGGACGGCGGAGACAGTGAGATTCATTCCGGCCGGTCCACGGCGGATAGTGCACCGACGAAATCTGCTTCGGCGGCGACGTAGTCGTTCTCCACGCCGTTGGTTACATCGACGACCTCGCGGAGCCGTCCGCACATATTGATCAAGCCTGGTCGGTGACGTCGGCCGCTCGGGCGCAGACGCGGGCGAAGTCCGTTCCCGGGAGCGCCGATTCCGAAGTGGAGTACGGCTCGCCGATGTCCCAATCGCCCATTGCGTCGGCGGTCTCCGCCAAGAAGGCAGCGAAAGCACGCAGTGCTTCCGGATCGACATGCAAAGTCACGACTGCCCCCCGAGACACTATCCCCCGATATGTCCGGCTGGGGACGATAGCAGAAGGCGCCCCCACGGAACGGACCGTAGGGGCGCCTTCGAAGGCTGTGGCTGCCTACTTGTAGCTGTAGAAGCCTTCGCCGGTCTTGCGGCCGAGACGGCCGGCGTCGACCATGCGACGCAGCAGTGCCGGGGGAGCGTAATGCGGCTCGGCGAACTCTTCGTAGAGCGACTGCGCGGCGTTGAGGGTGATATCGAGGCCCACGGTGTCGATGAGGGTGAGCGGGCCCATCGGGTATCCGCAGCCACCCTTCATCGCGGCGTCGATGTCTTCCTTTGTGGCATAGCCCGATTCGAGCATGCGCACTGCCGAGCACAGGTACGGGATGAGCAGCGCGTTGACGATGAAGCCGGCGCGGTCGCCCGCACGCACGGCGGTCTTGCCGAGCGTGTTCTGCGCGTAGTCGAACACGGTGTCGGCGGTGTCGGCATCGGTGGTGAGTGCGGAGATGATCTCCACCAGCGGCATCACGGGCACCGGGTTGAAGAAGTGCACGCCCACGACCTTGCCGGGCCGCTTCGTCGCCTGCGCCACCTTGATGACGGGGATGGACGACGTGTTGGTGGCGAGGATGCCTTCCGGCTTCACGATCCGGTCCAATTCGGCGAAGATTTCGACCTTGAGGGCCTCGATCTCCGGCGCCGCCTCGACCACGAGGTCGCGGTCCGCGAACTCCTCGATGTCGGTGGTGACCCGGATCCGTGCGAGCACTGCGTCCGCATCGTCCTGCGTGATTTTGCCGGACTTGACGCCGCGTCCGACCGACTTTGCGAGGCGCTCACGCGCAGCCGCGGCGAATTCCTCGGTGGTCTCCCGGACGAGGACGTCGCTTCCGGCCTTCGCGCACACTTCGGCGATTCCGGCACCCATGGTGCCGCCGCCGATCACGCCTACCTTTTCCACTGTCACTACGAGTACTCCTGATCGGTGTGATGGTTCAGCGGTGCCAACCTACGCGTGCCGCTCAGCGGAGCAGCGCACGCGACATGACGACCCGCTGGATCTGGTTGGTGCCCTCGTAGATCTGGGTGATCTTGGCGTCGCGCATCATGCGCTCGACGGGGAAGTCGGTAGTGTAGCCGGCGCCGCCGAACAGCTGGACCGCGTCGGTGGTGACCTCCATCGCGACGTCCGAGGCGAAGCACTTGGCTGCCGCCGAGATGAAGCCGAGGTTGGGCTCGCCGCGCTCGGCGCGGGCTGCGGAGGTGTACACCATGAGGCGCGCAGCTTCGACCTTCATCGCCATGTCGGCGAGCATGAACTGCACGGCCTGGAAGCTCGAGATCGAGGTGCCGAACTGCTTGCGATCCTTGGTGTAGGCGATCGCGGCGTCGAGCGCACCCTGCGCGAGGCCCACGGCCTGCGCGCCGATCGTCGGGCGGGTGTGGTCGAGAGTCGCGAGGGCGGTCTTGAAACCGGTGCCGGGCTCGCCGATGATGCGGTCGCCGGGGATGCGGCAGTTCTCGAAGTACAGCTCAGCGGTGGGGGAGCCCTTGATGCCGAGCTTCTTTTCCTTGGGTCCGACGACGAAGCCTTCGTCGTCCTTGTGGACCATGAACGAGGAGATTCCGTTGGCGCCCTTGTCGGGGTCCGTCACGGCCATCACCGTGTACCAGGTGGATTTCCCGCCGTTGGTGATCCAGCACTTGGAGCCGTTGAGGATCCAGTCGTCGCCGTCGGCCTTCGCGCGGGTGCGCATCGAGGCGGCGTCGGATCCTGCCTCACGCTCGGAGAGTGCGTACGACGCCATGGCACCGTTGACGATGTCGGGCAGCACCTTGGCCTTGAGCTCGTCGGAGCCGCGGAGGATCAGACCCATCGTGCCGAGCTTGTTGACGGCCGGGATCAGCGACGAGGAGCCGCAGACGCGGGCGACCTCTTCGATGACGATGCAGGTCGCGACGGAGTCGGCGCCCTGGCCTTCGAACTGCTCGGGGACGTGGATCGCGTTGAAGCCCGAACGGTTGAGGGCGTCGAGTGCTTCCTGCGGGAAGCGGGAGTTCTCGTCGACGTCCTTCGCGTGCGGCGCGATCTCCTTCTCGGCGAGGGCGCGGATCGCGGCGCGCAGTTCGTCGTGCTCGTCTCCGAGCTTGAAGAGATCGAAGTCGGGATTGAGGGCCACGGTGGCAAACTCCTAACGGCACTCGGTGCCATTAATCGGGTCGGATCCGCACCACCCTATCGACTGCAAGGGTGTGCGACGTCACGGAATTCTTCCATTTTACCTCGGGCACTGAGTGCCAGGTCAATGCCGGGGGACGTTCGTCACGAAGGCGGCGGGTTTTGTTCCAGCTCGCGACGGACGTGCTCGGCCACATCGGCAGGCGACGCCCCGACCGGAAAGGTCACCACCGTGACGGCCCGCTGCGGCAGGTCGACGCCCGGGCGGGCGCCGGTGGCGGCCTGGGGTACCACGCCGAATGTCCGGCGAACCTCGTAGAGCGCTCGGTGCAGTTGCTCGGAGGTGGCCGTGTCGTCCCCCCGGATCATCGCCCGGAGCAGATAGTTGTGCGTCGCCGTCATCGCGGCCGTGAAACTCACGATGTGCACGGGCTTCGCCGAGGGCACCGCAGCCCGCAGGAAGTCGGTGAACAATCGTTCGTAGCGATAGGTCGTGACCAGTTCGCGTTCGCGCAGCGCCGGTACCCGCTGCACCACGCGGTACCGCCAGACTGCCAGCTCACGCCGGTCGCGAAAATGCCCGAACACCAGTTCGGCGGCGTCGCATGCTGCCAGCCACGGATCGGCGAAGTCGCCCGAGAGGTACCCGGCGACCTGCTCGAGCAGCGATTCGTGGTCGGCGAAGATCACGTCTTCCTTCGACCGGAACTGACGGAAGAAGGTCCTGCGGGACACCCCGGCCGCCGCCGCGATCTGCTCGACCGTGGTGGACTCGTATCCGAATTCGGAGAACAGCCGGATCGCCTGGGTTACGACATGCACCCGGAACTGAGCCGGGTCGGGTCCTGCCGCCTCGGGACGGCGCGGGGTGCCGGTGCCTGATGTCATGACAGTCCAGTATTCAAGGTCGGCGCGTCGGGGATACACAGCCCCGCCGGTCTGCGCAGCAACATATGCCTACGCCGCACCGCCGGTCTACGCCGCGCAGCGTCCGCGACGCCGCAAAAGCAATGGGCACAGGACTCGGCGGACACAGGCACCTCCGGATGGTCTCGCGACCGGCGTTGCCTGTGATCGTCCCAATCCCGAACGGTACAGAGGTGACGAATCGCTGAATTCTGCCTTCGGGCGAGGTCTCACCTCGTCGCGCGGCTGCCGGTGCCACGGAAGAACGCGCGCAACCGCTGCACGACACGCCGGTGCCAGGCCACGCGCCCGGTCTCGGTCGCCGGCCGTTCGAGAACCCCGGTGCTGCCGGTTTCGGGGCGGCGCACCGGCCAGTTGTCGTCGATGTCGGTCACGTCGCGGCCGAGGCCACGGAGATATTCCGCGAAACTGCGCTGCCGCTCCGCGTGCCACGCGGCCTGGTCGGCCATGATGTCGAGGTCAGCCAGCTGGGGGTACTTGTCGATGAGCGCACGAGTCAGGTGACCGGCGGCGAGCGCGTCGGCCTCCGCTTCGTGGGGGCTGGCGAGCTGGACGCCGTAGACCTCGCAGACCGCCTGAAGTGTGCGCCTGCCGCTGCGTGTGCGGTCCATCTCGCGATCGATGACGTACGGGTCCACGACCGTGCCGATGTCGAGCTCCGGTAACCCGAGTCGCCGGCCTTCGGCATCGAGGATCGTCAGGTCGTAGCTGGCGTTGAACGCGACCACGATGTGTCCGCGCTCCCACGCGTCGCACACCGCCTGCCGGATCTCGCGATACCCGGCGAGGTAGTCCATGCCCTCTGCCCGGGCGCGCTCGGTGCTGATGCCGTGAATGGCGGTGGTTTCGGGCGGTATCGCGATGCCGGGGTCGAGCAGCCACGAACGGGACTCGATCTTGTCGCCGTCGAAGGTGGCCACGCAGGCAGCGACGATGCGCGCGGTACGGGGATCGCGGTCGGTGGTCTCGAGGTCGAATGCGCAGATCGGTCTGTCTGGCCAGTGCGTCATTCGTGTGTCCTCGCGTCCTGTTCGATCGTGTTCTGCCTACAGCCCGCATTGTTGCCGGGGGTACCGACACGACCGTGGTGCTGCGAGGCGGCGAGCGATGCCTCAGAACGAATCGGTGCACACCACGAAGTTGCGTTCGTCGTAGACGTATCCGGAGTCCGAGAACGAGCACTCGTTCACATCGGAGGTGCCGGTGAGGATCTCGCTGACCTTCTCACCCAGGATCGCGGTCGCGGAGCAGTCGATCCGCTGGGGATCCTCTCCGCCCAGGTCCATGCACTCGCCGACTTTCCAGTCGATGTCGAGGCACAGGGCACCCGTCTCGACGCCCCAGAGCGTTTCGAAGTACGTCTGGTCGATGTCCCCGGAGCACTCGTCGCTCGATGTGACGACGTCCACGACCTTGTAGTTGGAGGTGCGACTACCGCAGTCGGCGTTGTCGATGGTGGCGTCGTCGACCGCGCCCCCCAGTGCGACACAGTCCCCGGGCTCGACGTCGACTTCCAGATCCAGGTCTGCGGCCGTCGTGCCCGCGGTGGTCGGACGCGAGCTGGCCGGAGCCGGGGTGGCGGGGGTGCTCGCGACCGCGGCGGCGCCGGGCCGCGCGCGACCCTCGATCTCGGAAGCGCATCCGCCGAGTACGGCTACCGCCACCACCGTCACGAGAGCGAGCCCCGCCCGCCGGAGATTGGTCATGTGTGGAGGGTACGGAATGTCTGTTTCCGTCTTTCCGTCCAGGTCGCGAATTTCACGCGATCCCGAACGCGGAATGCCCCCCGGAGTGCGACCATGTGCGCATGGACCTCCCCGTGGCTCCACCCCTGGCACCGATGCTGGCGAAGGCGGCCACCGCGGTTCCGGCGCAACCCGACGACGGAACGGCCGTGTGGTCGTACGAGCCCAAGTGGGACGGCTTCCGGGCGATCGTGTTTCGCGACGGTGAGGAGGTGGTGTTCTCGTCGCGCGGTGGCAAGGATCTGGCAAGGTATTTTCCCGAACTCGTCGCGGCCGTGCGAGCGGAACTTCCCGCGAGGTGTGTCGTCGACGGTGAAATCGTCGTTCCGCGCGAGCGCGACGGGCTGACCCGGCTCGACTGGCAGTCGTTGTCCGAACGTATCCATCCCGCGGCGAGCCGGGTGGCACTGCTCGCCGAACAGACACCGGCCCAGTTCGTGAGCTTCGACCTGCTTGCACTCGGCGACGAGGACCTCATGGCCAGTCCGTTCGCCGACCGTCGTGCACGGTTGCGCGACGCGCTCGGAGGAGGCCCCAGCTGTCACGTCACGGCGTCCACGACGGACGCCGCTACCGCGCAGCGATGGTTCGAAGAATTCGAAGGCGCCGGGCTCGACGGTGTGGTCGCCAAGCGACTCGACGGAATCTACCGCCCCGACAAGCGAGAGATGATCAAGCTCAAGCACGCTCGCACGGCAGACTGCGTTCTCATCGGGTATCGCAAGCACAAGAGTGTCGACGGTGTCGGTTCCCTTCTGCTCGGTCTCTATCACGACGGTGAACTCGCCATGGTCGGCGGCGCTTCCGCTTTCACCACCGCGCGGCGCAAGGCACTGCTCACCGAGCTCGAGCCGCTGCGCGTCGGTGCGGACGTCGTCGCCGAGGGAGAAGCGACCCGCTGGCGGTCGGGAGTGGATCGCAGTTGGGTGCCGTTGCGACCGGAGCGCGTACTCGAAGTGGCGTACGACCAGATGGAAGGCACGGCCGGAGCAGGGATGCGGTTCCGGCACGCCGCGCGGTTCCAGCGGTGGAGACCCGACCGGGACCCGGCAAGCTGCACTTACGATCAGCTGGACGTGCCCGTGCGATACGACCTGGGCGACGTGCTGGACCGGACGGAGGACTGATCGTGGCTGCCGAACGCTCGCCCGCAGAGGAACTCGACGTCGACGGAGTTCCTGTCCGGCTGTCGAATCCGGACAAGATCTACTTCCCCCGACTGGGCTCGTCCGGCGGCACGAAACGGCACCTGGTGGAGTACTACCGGACGGTGACCACCGAACTCGGTGCGCCACTGCTCGGCGCGCTGCGTGAACGGCCCACCCACCTCCAGCGGTTTCCCGGCGGCATCGACTCCGAGGAGATCTACCAGAAGCGGGCACCTGCCAAGCGGCCCGATCATGTCGCCACGTGCGAGATCACGTTTCCCTCGGGCCGTACCGCGGATGCGCTTCGCGTGCGCACGGCCGCCGACATCGTCTGGGCGGCGAATCTCGGCACGGTCACCTTCCATCCGTGGGCGGTGCGCTGTGGCGACGTGGACCGGCCGGACGAACTCCGCATCGATCTCGATCCGCCCGACGGGACGGGATTCGGTGCGGCACGTGCCGTCGCACTCGACGTGGTGCGGCCCCTGCTCGATGAACTGGGGCTCACCGGATTCCCCAAGACGTCGGGGGGTCGCGGCCTGCATGTCTACCTGCGGATCGTGCCGGAGTGGGATTTCGTCGGTGTGCGACGCGCCGGTATCGCACTCATGCGCGAAATCGAGCGTCGCAGCGACGGGCGCGCGACCACCTCGTGGTGGAAGGAGGAGCGGGGTGACCGCTTGTTCCTCGACTACAACCAGAACGCCCGTGACAAGACCATCGCCTCGGCCTATTCGGTGCGGCGGACACCCATCGCCACCGTGTCGACCCCGCTGACCTGGGACGAACTCGCCGACGCCGAACCTGACGACTTCACCATCGCGACGGTGCCGGAATTGCTCGCGCGCCGCGGCGATCCGATGTCCACACTCGACGATCACGCTCACTCGCTCGATGTGCTGCTCGAGATGGCGGACCGGGATGCCGCCGACGGACTCGGCGATCTGCCGTATCCACCGACCCATCCGAAGATGCCCGGTGAACCCAAGCGGGTGCAGCCGTCGCGGGACACGGACCGGAAGACCACCGGCTGAGACGATCCGCGTCGTTCGCCCGGTCCGGACCGGCTGCTGAATCGGTCCCTGCTCGTTACCTCGTCGGAAGATCAGCTTCCCGGGATTTCCATAGACTGTGCGGGAACCTGTTCGCCGGAGTTTCGGGAGGATCGTGTCTGTGTCTCGCACGTGGATGTCGGGTCGGCTGTTCGGTGCCGGTGTGATCGGCGCCGCCGTCGTGGGGGCAGGTCTCCTCGTTCCGGGATCCGCGCTCGCCGCGACCACGTGCGCGGCACCGCCGGGAGGCCCGGCGGAGGTGACTCGGGTCGACGGCGCCGCGGCATGTGGCGCGACCACCGACGGGACGGGCGGTGCCTGGAGCCTCGGTGAGTCCGGCGTCGGATTCGCGGATGCCGGCGCCGGCGCGACGATCGGGGCCGCAGGGTTCGCCGGTGGAGTCGGCGCGGGCGAGAGCCGTGGCGGGCAGCTCCTGGCGGTCGGATACGGGTTCGAGTCCCTCGCGCTGGGGTTGCTGGACGAGCCCGGCACCGCCCTGGTCGTGACGGGTCCTCGATCCCAGGCTTTCGTCGGTGACGCCGACGATCCGGTGCTGTGTGAGGGTGAGCTGGCCGCGACGATCAACCTCGCGACCGGGTCGGGGTGCGTCGTGGCCGGTGCCTTTCGCTACGTGACCCCGGCCGCACCCTGATTCCGCGGGCACGGGTCGTATTGCCACGTCCGTAGTCCGCGCCTTCGGGGCGCGCGGCGACGACACCGGATTGGGAATACAAACAGCCTGTACGGAAAGCCTTCCGTTCATTGCCCTCCGCACGTAGCCTTTCGGCACATGTCGAGGGGAGGATGTCGATGACGACCGGAGCGGTGCTTGCCGCGGAGGGGCACGACGACCACCTGTCGCGGACCGAGATGCATGTCGATCCGCGGTTCCTCCCGCTGGCCGACAGGTTCTTCGCGCTGTACACACAGCCTCACCACGGCGGTGGAGCACTCACCGCCTACCTGCACGGCGAGAAGGTCCTCGACGTCTGGGCAGGCTGGGCCGACCGCACGCGCCGGTGGACGCAGGACACGATGGCGCTGTCCTTCTCGACGGGCAAAGGCGTCGCGTCCACCGTCGTGCACCGTCTCGCCGAACGCGGACTGATCGACTACTCCGCCCCGGTCGCCCAGTACTGGCCCGAGTTCGCGGCCGGCGGCAAGGGATCTCTCACCGTCGCAGACGTCATGACGCATCGGGCCGGATTGCACCGCGTCCGGGGGCTCGTCCCCGGAAAAAGGGGCATTCTCGACTACGACGCGACCGTGGCCGCGCGTGCTGCGGCCACCCCCGACCGTCGCAGAATGTCGGGTTCGGGTTACCACGCGGTGACCTACGGCTGGCTGGTCGCCGAAATCGTCCAGCGTGTAACCGGGTTGCCGTTCACCGAAGTCGTCGACCGTGAGATCGCGCAGCCCCTCGGGTGTCAGGACTTCTGGTACCGGGTCCCGCACGACGAGCGCGGCCGCATCGCGCGATTGTTCCCGCGGATCAATCCGGTGGGGCTCGACTGGGGTGTCAGTGCGTCCGTCCTGTCGCGAGTCGCGCCGACGCGGGGACTGGTCGAGGCGGCGATGCCCGCGGGTTTCGACGAACTCGTTCGCGATCCGGCGGTGCACGATTCGGTGATGCCGGGCTGGAACGGCGTCTTCACCGCACGGTCGCTCGCTCGTATGTACGGCGCGATCGCGGGTGGCGGCACCATCGACGGAGTGAAGTTCCTCGATCCGTCGACCATTGCCGCGATGGACGAGGTGCGGTTGCGCAGCCGCGACTACGTGCTCGGCGTGCCGATGGCGTGGCGTCTCGGCTACCACCAGCCGATATTCGCCAGCCGCGAGCGCCCGCGCGGCGCGTTCGGTCACTACGGGGTCGGTGGTTCCGGAGCATTCGCCGATCTGGATTCGGGAATGTCGCTCGCATTCGTCACCAACCGCCTCGGCGTCGGCGCGATGCCCCTCGGCGACCTGCGCCTTGCCCGGCTCGGCGCCCTTGCGCGCGACTTGGCTCGCCTGGCCTGACGACGCAGCGGTCTCTCCGGCCGATGTCTTGCCATTTTCGCGGATTCCGGCACGCGGACCCAGCGTGAGCGGGAGTATCCGACCAGGACACGGACCGGTGTTCGGTGGCGATGCAAGGAGCGGTGGGAATGAACCACGTCTATCGAGTGATCGAAGTGGTCGGCTCGTCGACCACCGGGGTGGACGACGCGATCGCGAAAGCGGTGGCGCGGGCGGCGGAGAAGACGCGGCATCTCGAATGGTTCGAAATGGTCAATGTGCGCGGTCACATCGACGACGGAAAGGTCGCTCATACCCAAGTCACGCTCAAGATCGGATTCAGGATAGAGTCGGGAGACGAGTTGGCGCGTTGAGGTCATTCTCGAGCACTGAAATGCCCTGCTAGAGTGACGATAACGACGTTCTCGACCAGAGTTGCAACGTGTTATAGTCTGGGGCTTCCGATCGTCGTACCCCACCGGCACTTTCAGGCAGGTATCCACTGTGGCTTATGTGATCACCCAGGCATGTTGCAACGACGTCTCGTGCGTCGAAGTCTGCCCGGTCAACTGCATCCATCCCACGCCCGACGAAGCGCCGTTCGCTACGACGGAGATGCTCTACATCGATCCCGATACGTGCATCGACTGCGGGGCGTGCGTCGACGAGTGCCCGGTCGACGCCATCGCGGCCGACAACGAGCTCACGCCCGCCCAGGAGCCGTACCTCGAAATCAATGCCGAGTACTACCGGCGTTACCCGATCGGACCGGACTGGCCGGAGCTGCGGTCGCGCCGCAAGATCCCTGCCGACCTCGGAACGCTGCGGGTCGCGATCGTCGGATCCGGGCCCGCGGCCTGCTACGCCGCACAGGAACTGACTTCGCATTCGGCCGTGCAGGTCGACATCTTCGATCGGCTTCCGACGCCGTTCGGCCTGGTCCGGGCCGGCGTCGCGCCGGACCACCAGAGCACCAAAGGCATTGCCAACGTCTTCCGCAGTGCCATCGGCCACAAGAACACCCAGTGCTACTTCAACGTCGAGGTGGGTACGCACATCACCCACGAGGAACTGCTCGCGCACCACCACGCCGTGCTCTACGCCGTCGGCGCGTCCAGCGATCGGCGCCTCGGCGTTCCCGGTGAAGATCTGCCCGGCTCGTTCGCTGCCACCGAGTTCGTCGCTTGGTACAACGGCCATCCCGACTATGCCCACCGCACATTCGACCTTTCCGGCGAACGCGCGGTGATCATCGGCAACGGCAACGTGGCCCTCGACGTCGCGCGTGCTCTCGTGATGAACCCGGACGAACTCGCCCGCACCGACATGGCCGAGCACGCCGTCGAAGCGTTGCGCAACTCCGCAATCCAGGAAGTAGTGGTCGTGGGCCGGCGCGGTCCCGCCCAGGCGGCCTACACGAACCCGGAACTGCTCGCACTCGGCGGCCTCGACGGCGTCGACGTGATGGTCGATCCCGCCGAACTCGAACTCGATCCCGCGAGCCGCGCCCTCGTCGACGACCCCGATGTCGAACCCCGCATCGCACTCAAGGTCCGGCAGGTCGCCGAGTACGCGAAGACGAGCCCGACGCCCGGCAACAAGCGAATCGTCCTTCGCTACCTCGCGTCTCCTGTCGAGATCACCGGGGACGACGCCGTCACATCGATCACCCTCGAACGCAACGAACTGGTCGAGGTCGACGGACGCCTCGAAGCCCGGCCCACAGGCGACACCGACACGCTCGGCGCCGGACTGGTGCTGCGTTCGATCGGATACCGGGGCACCCCCGTCAAGGGCGTGCCGTTCGACGAGCGCCGAGGAGTGCTCCCGAACCATCTCGGCCGCGTCGTCGACCCCGAGACCGATGAGCCGGTGCCGGGTGTCTATACCGCCGGATGGATCAAGCGTGGTCCGAGCGGCGTGATCGGCACCAACAAGCAGTGCTCCAACGAGACCGTCGAGCAGATCCTCGACGACTTCATCGCCGGAAAGCTGCCCGAACCCGTCGCGGATCGCGAGAAGCTTGCGACCCTCGTCGCCGAGCGGCGGCCCGAGTTCGTCGATTACCGCGGGTGGCAGCAGATCGACAAGCAGGAGAAGTCGCGCGGATCGGCGGCCGGCCGGTCTCGTCTCAAGTTCGTATCGGTGGAGGAATTGCTCGCGGCATCGCGAACCGGCTCCTGAATGCGTTAACGTTCCACAAGCGTCCGACCTGGGGCGATGCGGGTTTTATGGATACCCGAATTGCCCGGGTCGAGTTTGCGCGTGTCTAATAAGAAGTAACGAAAGCGTCGCGACGGGGAAATAGGGTCACGACGCACCGTCCAACGATGGGTTGTGGAATGGTCGAAAAGCATGTCTTGTCGAACCGTCGCCGCCGGGCTGGACGCCGGTCCGCACGCGTAGCGATCGCATTCGCCGGTGCCGCCGCAGTCGCCCTCACCGCCGCCGGCCCCGCCGCCGCAGTGCCGTTGTGGCCGGGTGGGCCGGAAGTACCGAGTGTCGAGGACGTCATCCGGAGCGTCGTCCCGCAGGGGCCGGGGGCGCCCCAGTTGCCGCCGCAGTTGCTTCCCGAGCAGCCCGCTCCGTTCTCGGCCCCGTCGGTGAACCCGTCGAACGGTGAGACGGTCGGTGTCGCGCAGCCGATCATCATCCGTTTCAACGAGGCCGTCGGCGACCGCGCCGCCGCCGAACGTGCCATCCGCATCACCTCCCAGCCGCCGGTCGACGGCCATTTCTACTGGGCATCCGACAGCCAGGTGCGCTGGAAGCCGTTCGAGTTCTGGCCGGCGAACACGTCGGTCACCGTCGCGGCCGGTGACTCCCGGTCGTCGTTCACGATCGGTGACGCCCTTGTCACGGTGGCGGACAACAACACCAAGACGATCACGGTCACCCGTAACGGAGAGGTCGTGCGGACGATGCCGACGTCGTTCGGCAAGCCCGGCCACGACACTCCGAACGGCACCTACATCGTCGGTGACAAGTTCCGCGACATGTACATGGACTCGTCGACCTACGGGGTGCCCGTCGACAGCCCGGAGGGTTACCGCACGTACGTCGAGTACGCGACCCGCATGTCCAACAGCGGCATCTTCCTGCACGCGGCGCCGTGGTCGGTGGACGCACAGGGCAACACGAACGTCAGTCACGGCTGCCTCAACGTGAGTACCGAGGACGGCAAGTGGTTCTTCGAGAATTCCAAGAAGGGTGACCCCGTGATCGTGCAGAACACCGCCGGCGGCACCCTCAACGGCTGGGACGGCCTCGGAGACTGGAACCTCTGAGTTTCGGCCCCACCGGGTTTTCGTCTGCACGTATCTCGCCCGACGCCTCCTCGTTCCGGCACCGTCTACGGTCCGGAAGTGCAGGGGGCGTCGGGCTTTCGTGTCGGTTCGGCGAGCACCGCGATCAGCTGTGCGAAAACGGTTCGGCGATCACGAGCCCCGGCCCGTAGGCATCGCGCCGTTCGGCGTCCAGTCCGGAATCCGACACGAGCGTGTCGATCTCCTCGACCGCAGCAACTTTCGCAAGCGCGCGGTGCCCGAATTTCGAGTGGTCGGCGACGAGCACGGTGCGTGCGGCAGCCTGAATCAAGGCCCTCTTGATCGGAACCTCGAGCGTGTTGGTGTTCGTGATGCCCGCGATCGGATCGATCGCGTCGGCACCGAGGAACGCCCAGTCCGCCGAGTACGACGACATGAACCGGACGGCGTGCTCGCCGACGAGAGTGAAGACCGAACCGAGCAGTTCGCCGCCGGTGACGAGTAGCCGTACTTCGGGAAAGCTCGCCACGTACTTGGCGATCCGCAGATCGTTGGTGATGACGGTCAGCGACGAGTGGCGATGCAGCGCGACAGCCACTTCGTAGGTGGTCGATCCGCTGTCGAGAATCACGCTGTCCCCGTCGGAGACCATGGCCGCTGCGACGGCGGCGATGGCCGCCTTCTCGGCCCGGCGCACGTCCTTCTTCACCGCGTAGGGCACCTCGGGCCCGGCGCCCTCCACCGGGCGTGCGCCGCCGTGGGTGCGTTCGACTTTTCCTTCCCGGGCGAGAGCGTCGAGGTCCCGCCGGATCGTGGACGTATCGACCCCCAGGTCGCTGGCGAGTGTTTTCGCGTCGATATAGCCATCGGCCATCAGTCGGTGGAAGATCTCACGTCGCCGTGCACTCGCGGACACGAATACTCCTCCGGATTCTGCTGGGGTGCTGCGCGGTTCGGTCTGCGCGTTCCTGTTGGGTATCTGGGACTTCCGCGGGGCGATCACGCGGTTCGGTTGTGCGGAACGATCGCACGACGATAGCGCACCCACACTTGTATGTGCACAGATATTGACACAAACACTCGGAAATGTGCATTATTTCGTGCAGTATATGCGCGAATTTGCGTGGTCATAATGAGCATCACCAGAGCCGCCGAGGCTCCGGGCGCCGGGTCGACGATGCCCTCCTCTGTGGCGAGGCGATGTCGACGTGGAGGCGGACGGACATGCTGAAGTTGGGATACAAGGCGTCGGCGGAGCAGTTCGGGCCGCGTGAGCTGGTCGAACTCGGGGTGCTCGCCGAGGCGCACGGGATGGATTCGGCGACGGTGTCGGATCATTTCCAGCCGTGGCGGCACAACGGTGGGCATGCCCCGTTCTCGCTGGCGTGGATGACTGCGGTGGGCGAGCGGACCGAGCGGTTGCAGTTGGGGACGTCGGTGCTGACTCCGACGTTTCGGTACAACCCGGCGGTGATCGCGCAGGCGTTCGCGACGATGGGTTGTCTGTATCCGGGGCGGGTGTTTCTGGGTGTGGGGACCGGTGAAG
>NZ_JAXION010000045.1:0-31228 GCF_049311045.1 Rhodococcus sp. 7Tela_A2
AGCCACCTCCCCGCGTGCCCGCGCCGCAGGAGGAGGCGTCACGCAGTCGCGACTGGGCGCCCACGCAACGGCCCGAACGAATCGCCGACGAACGCTCTCGCGGCGGGACTCCGCCGCCTGTTGTTCCGCCGGTGCGGCGCAAGCCCGCCGCGCAACCCGAACCACGACGACCACGCCCCGGCGCCGGACGACGCACGATGCGGCGCCTGGGTGCGGTGCTGGCCGTACTCCTCGTCGCCGTGATCGGCGGGACGATCTACCTCGACGGCACGCTCGACCGCGTCGACGCGCTCGCCGCGTACGACGGGCGCGGGGGCGACACCCCCGGCACCAACTGGCTGCTCGTGGGCTCCGACAGCCGGGTCGGCCTCACCCCGGAACAAGAACAGGAACTCGCCACCGGCGGCGACGTGGGTACCGACCGGACCGACACGATCCTGCTCATCCACGTACCGAGCGGCGGAGGCGCGACCACCATGGTGTCGCTGCCCCGCGATTCCTATGTGGACGTGCCGGGCTTCGGGCGGGACAAGCTCAATGCGTCGTTCGCACTCGGCGGACCCCAGTTGCTCGTACAGACCGTCGAAGGCGCGACCGGCGTGCACATCGACCACTACGTGGAGATCGGCTTCGGCGGGTTCGCGTCGATCGTCGACGCGGTCGGCGGAGTCGATATCTGTGTCCCGTACCCGATCGACGATCCGCTGGCCGGTCTGTCGCTCGAGGCAGGGTGCCAGGAACTGAGCGGACCCGAGGCTCTCGGGTTCGTGCGCACCCGCGCGACACCTCTCGCCGACCTGGACCGGATGAACAACCAGCGGCTGTTCCTGTCCGCTCTTCTGGGCAAGGCAACAAGTCCCTCCACGTTCCTCAACCCGTTCCGCGCGGTGCCGCTCGCGACGGGTGCCGCCGGATCCGTGCGGGTCGACGAGGACGATCATCTCTGGGACCTCGCGCGACTGGCGTGGGCGATGCGCGGTGAGACGTTGACCGCGACGGTGCCCGTCGGAGGATTCGAAGACGTCTACGGCATCGGCAACGTGTTGCTGTGGGACCGCTCCCGCGCGGCGCCGTTCTTCGATGCGTTGGCGAAAGATCAGCAGATCCCGGCTGAATTGCTGACGCCCGGACCCTGACATTGCGGTCTCCGCGGCCCGATATTCTCGCGAAATTCGGGGCGGAGATATTCGGCCAGGCAACCCTGAATTGACCAAGGCAAGCCGAAGCTTTGAAGAGTCAGCCTAGCCAAAGCTTGGATGAATTATCACCTGACCTGCATTAACGTCTTGATCATGACGACAATGGGCGAAACGCACAAGACCAAATTCCATTCGCTGCTGCACGACCAGATCCGCAACGAATTCAATGCGTCGCACCAGTACATCGCCATCGCGGTTTTCTACGACAACACCGATCTTCCCCAGCTGGCGAAGCACTTTTACGCGCAGGCAGTGGAAGAACGCAACCACGCCATGATGATCGTCCAGTACTTCCTGGACCGGGACATGGCCGTCGACCTCACCGGGGTCGACGCCGCACAGTCGATGTTCGACAACGCGCGCGAACCGATCGCGCTGGCTCTCCGCCAGGAGCGGTCGGTGACCGACCAGATCGTCGAGCTGGCGCGCACCGCGCGCGACGAGGGCGACTACCTCGGCGAGCAGTTCATGCAGTGGTTCCTGCAGGAGCAGGTCGAAGAGGTCGCCACGATGACGACGCTGCTCACCGTCGCCGACCGCGCCGGTTCCAACCTGTTCAACCTCGAGGATTTCGTCGCGCGGGAGCTCAACTCGAAGGCCCGCGAACTGCGCGGCAACGCGCCGACCGTCGCCGGCGGCAGCATCTGACGCGACCTGCAGCCCACAGGGCCCGAATGCCACAGTTCCCGGATCACCGGCGAACTGTGGCATTCGGCTTTGCGGGGGACTTCTCTCGGCCCCGGAAAAATCAGCGCAGGGTGATCTGACGACTGCGGATTCCGTCGCGGGAGCGCAGCTCGGCAGTGGTCAGCGGCTCGTCCACGGCCAGCGCGGCATCGAGGCGCGCGCCGAGTTCGAGTGCGGGTTCCACCCATTCGTCGGCGTGCTTCTCCCGGTCGAGATCGAAAACCGGAACCAGCAGTCCGTGCGTGCGGAACGACCCGGCGAAGCGTGATCCCTCCCCGAGGTGGAGGCCACCGGCCGCGTGCACGCGCGACAACGCGGCCATGAGCGCGTCCTCGTCCTCGGGCCGAACCCAACGCAGGTGTGCCTTCTCGCCGGGATCCACCCACCACGCACCGACCAGCCCGTCACCGTTCAGACGCGCCGAGGGCAACACCGCACTGTTGGCGTGCTGCACGGTGTGCGCGATGTCCTGGCTCGGCTCGACGCCGGCCGGAATCCACCAGTTGAAGTCGTTGTGCACGGTGATCGGGGGAACGACATTCGCGTCGAGCAGGTCCTGCAGCCGCGGGGTGTCGTCGTCCACGGTCGCGGTCTGCAGCGACGATCCGGGCTCGGCCGTGCGTGCCCACTCGATCGCGGCGGCGAGTTCCCCGGCCGGGTCCGGGCCGTACCCGCTCGCGAGCTGCAAGCCGACGTACGCGACGGTCTCGTCGTCTTCTTCGCGGGCCAGCGCCGCGACGCCACCCGGAAGGATGGTCGCACCGACGATCTTGCGTCCCTCATCGGTCAGCGGCAGGTCGACCAGTGCGGACGGAACGAACTCGCGCAGCGCAACGAGGTCGCATTCGAATGCGAGGCCCTCGAACGGTCGCGTGGACGCGGCGACCGCGGCTTCCCGCTCCAGTCTCCGCTGCTCGAGCTTGGCGGCGCGGTTGGCACCGGGCTTGGGTCCACTGTTTCTCTTGCTCTTCTTGGCCACGGCGCCAAACTACACGCCCGGCCTGCCCGCCCGATCTATACGCCGTGAGCAGCGTCGAGTTGCAGCTTGGTACGGCCCGGATGGTTGGTGGCCACCCATCCGACGCCGAGTTCGCGGCACAGCTCGACATCCGCGGGGTCGTCGACGGTCCAGCAATACGTCGCACGGCCCGACGCAGCGGCACGGTCGACGAGATCCCGGTGCTCCCGGAGCGTCATGATCGACGGGCCGATCGCGGTGGCGCCCACGGTAGTGGCAGCACTCCCCCGCAGATACCGGGAGGTCTCGCCGAGCAACACGGTGGGCAGCAACGGAGCTGCCCGGCGGATCCGCCATACCGCGCTGCCCGCGAACGACATCACCACCACGCGGGAGAAGTCGGCCGACGCAGGCGTCGCGAGCCCGAAGCTCGCCAGCGCGTCGAGCAGCTTCGCCTCGACCAGCGCACCGTACCGGACGGGATGTTTGGTCTCGACGAACAGTTTGACCGGCACACTCGTCCAGTCCATGACGAGGTCGAGCAAACGGTGCAGGGTGAGCAGTTCCGCAGGTTCACCGGGCTTGCCGTAGTCGTGCTCGGACAGTTCGGCGAGAGTCATCTCGCTGACGACACCCGTTCCGTCGGACGTGCGGTCGATCGTGCGGTCGTGGATGCACACGAGGTGCCCGTCACTGGTGAGCCGCACATCGCACTCGAGTCCGTCGGCGCCTTCCGCGAGGGCCAGTTCGTACGCGGCGAGAGTGTGCTCGGCCTTGGCCGCCGACGATCCCCGATGTGCGACCACCCGAGGGCGATCCACGGCGCTCACGTGCTTGCCACCGGTTGGGGTACGTCGTCGCGCTCGTCCTGGGTAGCGGCCGGAGTGTCGTCCTGCGACAGGGACGCCGTGTCGGCCGGGCTGCCGGCGGTCGCGGCGCGCGGCACGATCGGGGCAATCGGCGCGTATGCGGGTCCGGTGGCGTAGGTGAATCTCCGGTGGCGCAGCGGCCTGCCCCAGATGTCCGTTCCCTCGAACAACCGCACCACGTGCAGCGTCGTGAGCGCGACCGCCGTGGCCAGCGCCGCAGCGAACGCCGCGAGCAGCACGCCGTCCGCACGGGCCTGGATCGTGTCGCGCTGACGCCACAGCACGACCACGACGAACATCACCGCGTCGAGTACCCACAGCACCCACCAGATCCGGATCGCCCGGAGAAGCCTGGGGTCGCGACCGGCGATCTCGGTGAGGAGCACTCCCGGCATCGCGAGGTTGACTCCGGGCACGACGACACCGAGCAGCACCGTCGGCGACGGCCGGGGATCGACCTCGCCGCGTTCGGCGAAGACGCGCCGGCGTAGTTCGAGCAGGCGCACCGCGCACGCGACGGCCGCGGCGAGCGCGACGAACGGTGCACCCACCTGCGTCGCCCACACGGCGGCGTCGGAGACCGCGAGAGCCAGCGGGTCGACGAGTCTGGTCCGGTTGAACACCAGCAGTCCGTACCGGAACGCCTCGGCGAGAGCCGCGAGGCCGAACACGACGGCGGCGCCCACGAGGAGTGTCGGCGCGAGATCGGAGATCGTCTCGCTACGGCTCGGTTCGTACTCGGTGTCGACCGGCCGCGGATCTGTCAGTCCCCAGCGCGGTATCTCCCGGTATCGCGGCGTCGGAGCCGTCCCGCGCGTGCGCGTGGGCTCAACGGGACCGATCGGTACCGCCGGGCGCGCGACCCAGCGAAAGTTGCGGCGCGACGGGGGAACCGGAACGTCGGTGGAGACGGGCGAGAGCAGGACGCCACGGCAGGATGGGCACCACTGCCGGGGCTGATAGGTCACCGGCCAGCGGTTTTCGCACCGAACACAGATCTGGTAGGCGGCCATCAATAGATCTTCGCGGGTTCATCACCGTCGGAAACCAGGGGAAGACCGCTCTTCTGCCACGCCACCATGCCACCGTTCACCTGGATGGCGTCGTACCCGATGCGGTTGAGGTACTGGACTGCGCCGAGCGAGCGTCCGCCCTGGCGGCAGACCACGTAGACCTCGGCATCGATGTCGATTTCCTCGAGTCGTGCTGGGACGTCGGCCAGCGGAATGTGGACCGCGCCGGGTGCGTGTCCGAGCGCCCATTCGTCGTCTTCGCGTACGTCGAGGAGTACAGCGGCGGCGTTGGTCTCTGGCACCTCGTCCACAGACACGGTGGGGACGTCGGAAAAACTCACGTTTCCAATAGTGGCACGTGCTGCGGGGCGATGCAGCCGAGGACGCTCCGCTGTGCCCTCATGTCACGTCCACATACGGCAGGTCCTGGAGTTATCCACAGTTTCCACAGGTTCATCCCCAGGCTCTACCGAGGGTGGGGATGCCCGGCTCGAGATTCGTCACATCGTCTCGGTCGGTCGGTACGAAACCCGCGGGAGGGGGCACCTGAAATGATGGATTCATGGAACTACGAATCTTCACCGAACCTCAGCAGGGCGCCACGTACGACGATCTTCTCGCCGTCGCACAGACAGCCGAGCGGCTCGGTTACGGCGCATTCTTCCGTTCCGACCACTATCTCGCCATGAACGCCGACGGCCTGCCGGGCCCCACGGACGCGTGGATCACGCTGGCCGGACTCGCGCGCGACACCTCGACGATCCGGCTCGGCACCCTCGTCACGTCGGCCACGTTCCGCTATCCCGGTCCGCTCGCCATCTCCGTCGCACAGGTCGATGCGATGAGCGGCGGCCGTGTCGACTTCGGTTTCGGCGCAGGATGGTTCGAGGAGGAGCATCTCGCCTACGGCATCCCGTTCCCGTCCCTGAAGGACCGTTTCGACCGGCTCGAGGAGTCGCTGGCCGTCATCACCGGACTGTGGGACACACCCGTCGGCGAGACGTTCTCGTACGAGGGCGCGCACGTGCGGATCGAGAACTCACCGGCGCTTCCGAAGCCGCAGCAGCAGCCACATCCGCCCATCGTGATGGGCGGCGCCGGCAAGAAGCGCACACCCGCCCTCGCCGCACGGTACGCCGACGAGTTCAACGTGCCGTTCATGTCGGCCGAGGACACCGAGGTGTTGTTCGACCGTGTGGCAGGGGCATGCCGCGACGCCGACCGCGACCCGGCCACGCTCACGTACTCCAACGCGCTCGTGCTGTGCTGCGGGCGCGACGAAGCCGAGATCGCCCGCCGCGCCGAACGGATCGGCCGGGAGGTCGGCGAGCTGCGTGAGAACGGTCTCGCGGGCACCCCCGAGGAGGTCGTCGAGAAGATCAAGAGCTACGCGGCGGTCGGCTCGCAGCGCATCTACCTGCAGATGCTCGATCTCAGCGACCTCGAACACCTCGAGCTGGTCGCGGCGGAGGTCATGCCGGCCGTGCGCGACCTGTAGCCCTCGCAGCTGCGCGGCTCAGTAGCTGCTGGTGGAGCCGAGGAACGCCTCGATCTCCCGGTTCCACCGGCGGCGACGGGTGCGCTCGAGTCCCCACCGCGCCGACTCGAACATCGTGATCGCCAGCGCGACCGACAGCATCCACAGGAACACACCGGCGCAGACGGCAGAGACCTTGGCGGCGCCCACCGTGAGCGGAGGGTCGGCGAGTTCACCCGAACGGGCGTCGACCCACACCGTCACGTCGCCCCCGGTAACGGACCAGCTGTCCACCGGAACCACGGCCCGGCGCTGCTCGTCCCCCCACTGCCAGGTGGCCGGCGCGGGGGCGGTAACCGACGACGCGACCTCTCCCCCTCCCGGCGCGGCAGGGTCGGGCGCGGACTCGAGGGTCGCGGAGACCGGGGTGCGTTCGGTGCTCTGCTTCTCGGCGAGCGCTACCCAGGACTGCCACGATCCGGCGCCGATGAACCCGGCGACCGGAATCATCAGCGCGAGGGTGGTGAGCAGCACGAAGAACAACCACGCTTCGATGCGGTCGGCCCGGCGTACGAGCGGATTCCCGCCGCGCCGGCTGCGGCGCATGCGGTCGAGGTAGTCGCCCGCGCACGTCGAGGTTTTCACGGTGACCGGTCCTCCCCGTCGGCAGTCGTGTTCTCCGAGGATGCGACGGTCGTCGGCGGATTTCAAGACGCGACGACCGATTCGCGCACCCCGGACTCACGCTCCGGGAGGTGCCGGGAACGGGATCAGGCGCCGAGCCCCACCGGGCAGCTCACGCCGGTTGCGTGCACCGGGCAGTAACCGTGGGGATTCTTCGCGAGGTACTGCTGGTGGTAGTCCTCGGCGTAGTAGAAGTGCGTCAGAGGTGCGATCTCGGTGGTGACAGCGCCGTAGCCGGCTGCCGCGAGCCGCTCGCCGTACGCTTCGGCCGTCGCCTCGGCCATCTCGATCTGCGTCTCGTCGTGCGTGTAGATCGCCGAGCGGTACTGGGTTCCCTGATCGTTACCCTGCCGCATCCCCTGCGTCGGATCGTGGTTCTCCCAGAACTCCTGCAGGATGCGCGCGTAACCGATCACCTTGGGATCGAAGACGACGAGCACGACCTCGGTGTGACCGGTCCGGCCCGAGCACACCTCTTCGTACGTGGGGTTGGGGGTGTAACCACCGGCGTACCCGGCGGCGGTCGAGTACACGCCGTCGAGTTGCCAGAACTCCTTCTCCGCACCCCAGAAGCACCCCATCCCGACCACGGCGGTCTGCAGCCCCTCGGGGAAGGGGGGAACGATGCGATTGCCGTTGACGTAGTGGGTCTCGGGAACGACTGCGGGCTCGGAACGCCCGGGTAGTGCGTCCTCGCGGGCCACCATCTGCGACTTGGAACCTGCACGGGCCAGAATCTCGTCGAACCAGGACATGTCCCGATGCTACGCGCGGGGACCGGTGGTGGCCGGTTCCGCGGCCACCGTGCGGGCCGGGGTGAGCCACCGGGTGCTGATCCAGCGCGCGGCGGGTACCTCGACACCGCGGTAGACCACTTCCGACACGAGGGCGCAGCCGAGCAGCACGCACACGATCGCACCGGTCTGCCCCACCACCCCGACCGTGTTCTCGTAGATCCGGTACATCACCAGGGTGTGCGTGAGGTAGATGGCGTAGCTGCGGGTCGCGACCCAGTCGACGACCCGGAGATGCGCGAAGCGGCCGTTGTAGCGGGAGACCAGCACGACGCATGCGAACACCACGGTGATGGTCCACAGGTAGCGCGTCCCCGCCCAGTACACCTGGGTGTCGGTGGCGAGCACGATCACGTGGACCTGCGCCAGCAACGCCAGGACGAGCCCGCGGCCGGAGATCAGTCCGGCCCATCCGAGGTAGGCGATCTGCCCGAGGAACACCGTGGGGAGCGTCGCCGCGATCCGGGAGAGGAAGGGCACGCTGTACGGCTCCGGGATGTACAGGTTGTAGATGAGCACCAGCATGCACAACACGGCCCCGAGGACGGGAATGATGAGCGGGTTGGCGCGCAGGAGCGAGCGGCCGGCGACGCAGTACAGGTAGAAGACGATCTGCACGGCGAGCGTCCACGCGACTCCGAGCACGGCCACCTGCGGCTTCAGGAAGAAGGCGCCGAGGATGAAACTCAACGCGGCCTCGGAGTTCGAGACACCCGTGTGACCACTGAACATGCCGTTGATACCGAGCCGGACCAGCACGATCGCGGCGAGGATGCAGACCCAGAACGCGGGAACCAGGCGCGCGGCGCGGGCGATCAGGAAACGCCGGGGTGATTGCCGCATGGCGGACCGGGTGATGAGGAGCCCGGTGAGCATCATGAACGCCGCGACCCCGACGAACGACAGATGCTGGTTCAGCCCGGCCCCGTCGACGAAGACGCGGTACACGAGGTCGATGCCCCACCATCCGGTCCCGAGGTCGTCGATCAGATAGAACGAGATGTGGGAATAGACGACCGCGAGCACTGCTGCGAACCGCAGCAGATTGACGCCCGGAAGATCCACGCGAGGTGCGTCGACCCCGTTCGCGGGTTCGTTCAGGAAGGGCCGATACACCGCCCAATGTTAAGGTTCCGCTCTCGAGCGTCACCAATTGGTCCAGCTCGACCGGGGTTTCTGCTGGTCGCGGGAGATGTCCTCGCGGGAAACGGCGATTCTCGTCGCTGCCGCCCCGAGCCTCGTGGGCGTACGTCCGAGTGACAGCTGTGGTTGCGCAGGGTGTACTTATGAGTTGGGGTGGAAACCACACGGTGTGGGTAATCCACACAAGTGTTGTGGTGAGACCCGCAAGGCACGGAAACAACCGCACGGGCCCTACCGGGCTCGCAAAGAAGGGACCCTCGTGGCTGAGTACACACTTCCGGAACTGCCCTACGACTATGCAGCGCTCGAGCCGCATATCTCGGCGAAGATCATGGAGCTGCACCACGACAAGCATCACGCGACCTACGTCGCAGGTGCGAACACCGCTCTCGAGAAGCTGGCCGAGGCGCGCGAGAACGGCACGCTGGCCGCTCAGGCAACCAAGCTCGAGAAGGATCTCGCCTTCCACCTCGGTGGCCACACCAACCACACGGTGTTCTGGCAGAACCTCTCCCCCGAGGGTGGCGACAAGCCCGAAGGCGAGCTGGCCGCGGCGATCGACGACGCGTTCGGTTCGTTCGACAAGTTCCGCGATCACTTCTCCGCGAACGCGAACTCCATCCAGGGCTCCGGCTGGTCGATCCTGGCCTGGGATTCCATCGGGCAGCGTCTGCTCATCGTGCAGCTGTACGACCAGCAGGGCAACATCCCGATCGGCCTGACCCCGCTGCTCATGCTCGACATGTGGGAGCACGCCTTCTACCTGCAGTACCAGAACGTGAAGGCCGATTACGTCAAGGCGTTCTGGAACATCGTGAACTGGGCCGACGTGCAGGCTCGCTTCGACCGGGCACGCACCCAGACGGCAGGTCTGATCGTCTAGAGCCCGAGGCTCCGTTCGTATCCGGCCCCCACCCGGACTGGCACTCGGCACCTCTTGTGTGCAAGCACGAGAAGTGGGCATTCTTCGTGTACCGGCCATAGGGCCGGGAACCGGCTTGCAACGGCGCGACCGGACCGGCTCGAGTGGATCGGGGTGGGTTCGATGACGGACTACGCACACGGACGGATCGAACTCGCCGCATTTCACGCGGCAGGAGCGCTGCGCGGTTTCGTGGGGGGGGGGGGGGGGGGGGGTGGGGCGGGCCGCGCGGCCCCCCCCCCCCCCCCCCCCCGCCACCCGGGAGTGGACGCAACTGCTCGCGCTGACGGTGCGCGTGGCATCGTTGCCCGGACTGCTGCCCACCTCGACCGTGTTCGGGGTCAAGGAGGAGTTGCCCGACGATCCGGAGCCCGGAACGGTCGGATTGCTGATCGCCGAGGGGCCCGTCATCGGCGCCGAAGCCGTGACGCCGGAGCGATTCGCGGACCGCCGGCCGTCGGCGCTCATCATGTTGCATCCTCCGTCGGAGACGACTCCGACGCTGCCCGAGAATGCGGGTGCCGCGTCGGGGTGTGTGTTGTTGCCGGGCCTCCCCCACCTGGGCCTCGACCACCGGGCAGCCTGGGTGGAAGCGGAGCCGGACGGTACCGTGACGTCCCTGGTGAGCAGGGTCGGAGTGAATCCGAGCAGCGATCCCGACACCGCAATTCTGGCGATGCTGCTGGCCGCGTGACCCGCACCCGCACAAGAGAGTTCGGTTCTCCGAAACTGAGCATGCCCTTTACCGATGCGCTGTCGGGCCGGTATCGTTTGCTTCGCGAAGGGGAGTAGCCCCCAATCGCCGAGTCGACATACTGGCGGCGCCGCGCAGGCGGACCGCCCGGCACGGCGAACCGGACGATAGTCCGGTGGGCGAGACCTTCGGCCGTCGGCGCCCCGGGGGCCCGCCGGCCCGGGGGGGCCCCCTTTTGCTGCCGCGGGGGGGGGGGGCTGGCGGGGCGCGGCGCCGGGGCCCGGCCGGGCCGGGCGACCCGGAGGATCGGCGGGTGGGCGAGACCTTCGGCCGTCGGCGCACCGTGCGCCCGACGTCCGGAGGAAGCCCAATTTTCCTCCAGCGGGTGAGGAGGAATGCCGATGTGGTCCGCCGTCGTACTGAGCTTCGCAGTCATCTTCGTGGCCGAACTGGGCGACAAATCCCAGTTGATGGCCATGACGTTCGCGTTGCGGTACCGCTGGTGGGTCGTCCTGTCCGGCATCCTGTTCGCCACGACGGCCGTGCATCTCGTATCGGTGGCCGTCGGGCACTATCTCGGCGTCGCCATTCCCCCCGTGGCGATGTCCATCGTCGGCGGCCTCGCGTTCCTGTTCTTCGGTCTGTGGACGTTGCGAGGAGATTCGCTCGACGACGCCGAACAATCGAAGGCCGGACGCGTGGCGCGTTCCGCGTTCCTGGCCGTGGTCTCGGCCTTCTTCCTCGCGGAACTCGGCGACAAGACGATGCTCGCGACCATCACCCTCGCCGCCGACAACGACTGGGTGGGCGTGTGGATCGGATCGACCGTCGGCATGGTTGCCGCCGACGCACTCGCGATCATCGCCGGTGCGGTGCTCGGCCGTCACATGCCGGAGAACGCCATCCGGCTCGGCGCGTCCGCCTTGTTCTTCGGGTTCGGCGCGTGGATGCTCGGCGACGGACTCGCGCCGGACTCGGCCGTGGTCGGTCCGGTCGCCGGAGGGATCACCCTCGTCCTCGCCGCTGCGGGGGCGGTCGTCGTCGGGAGGCGGGCGGCACGCCGGACGACTGCGGAGGTTCCGGCTCCCGTCGAGCCCTGATGTCCACCCGGCTTCCCGGCGTGACCAACGACACCGCGTGAGCGCCGAACATCCGGGCTCCTCTCGCTCCAGAAGAGTATGCTTGCCGATAGGCAAATACTTTGGGAGTTGAATGACACCACCGATGGGAAGCACACGCTTCGACGACGACGACGACATCCACCGCCTGCGCATCGCCCTCGGCCGGATCGCCCGGAGCGTCGGCCGGTCCGCAACCGACGAGGGGCTCACCCGGTCCCAGTCGTTGCTGCTGACGACCGTCGCGAAGCACGGGACGATCGGGGTGCGCGAACTCGCGGAGCACGAGGGACTCAACCCCACAATGTGCTCGCGGATGGTCGGCAAGCTCGAAAAGGCCCAACTCGTCACGCGTTCCTCCGACGCCGGCGACAAGCGCGTCGTGCGGATCCACATCACCCCGGCGGGGGCGCGGCTGTCGGATGAGCTACGCGCTCGCCGGACGGCGATGTTCGCCCGGCACCTGGCGGAACTGGACGACGACCGGCTCGACGCACTCCACGACGCCCTGCCCGCCCTCGAAGCACTCGGTGAGCGCATGTGCCGGGGACGGGAGGTGCGTGAGTGACCGTCATCGACGACATCCGCGGACAGACGTTCGCGGCCCTCCGCGGGCCCAACTTCCGCCGCTACATCGGCGGTCAGGCGATTTCACTCGTCGGCACATGGATGCAGACCATCGCCCAGTCGTGGCTCGTCCTCCAGCTGACCGGCTCGGCCACCGCCATCGGCATCGTCCTCGCCCTGCAGACCGTGCCGATGCTGCTCCTCGGGCCGTACGGCGGGGTGATCGCGGACCGCACCGACAAGCGCCGGCTCATGATCGGGCTGCAGAGCCTCATGGGTGTGCAGGCACTCGTGCTGGGTCTGCTCGTCGTGACCGGCACCGTCGAGTTGTGGCACGTCTACGTGCTCGCCGTACTGCTCGGCCTCAACCAGTGCTTCGAGAACCCCGCACGGCAGTCCTTCATGCTCGAAATGGTCGGGCCCGACGATCTCCGCAACGCGGTGAGTCTCCAATCGGTGCTCGCCTCGTGTTCCCGCATGATCGGCCCGGCTGTCGCAGGCATCGTGATCGCCGCAGGTGGTATCGGACTGTGCTTCCTGCTCAACGCGGCAAGCTTCGTCGCCGTCGTCACGTCGTTGCTGACACTCGACGTGTCGAAACTCGTGCCCTCACCGCCCGCAGCCCGCGCGCGCGGCCAGCTACGCGAGGGACTCGCCTACGTGCGGCGCACATCCGATCTCGCGGTGCCTCTGCTGATGATGGCGCTGGTGGGATGCCTCGCCTTCGAGTTCCAGGTCGTGCTTCCGGTGCTTGCCGACCAGACGTTCGACGCGGGTGCCGAGGCGTACGGCTTGCTCACCGCGGCGATGGGTGCGGGATCGGTAGTCGGCGGTCTCGTGGTCGCGACCTGGGGGCACACGGGCACCAAGCCTCTCGTCCTGACGGCGCTCGCATTCGGTGTCGCAATGGCCGTAGCCGCAGCGTCCCCGACCATGCCCATCCTGGTGGCGACGATGGTCGTCGTCGGCGCTCTGAGCGTGACCTTCACGTCCACCACCAACAGCACGCTCCAGCTCACCGCCGCGCCGACCATGCGTGGCCGGGTGATGGCCCTCTGGTCCGTCGCCTTCCTCGGCTCCACCGCGATCGGCGGTCCCATCGCCGGCTGGGTCTGCGAGCAGGGCGGCGGGCGAGCCGGGCTGTTGCTGGGCGCGGGCGCGTGCCTCGTCGCCGCCGCGATGGGTGCCGCGGTGATGCGCCGACGGGCTGCGATCGAACTGACACCTGCACGCTAGGGTTCGTGACGGACCACACACGCGTGCCGCAAGGCCCGGACGAGGAGTTACGAACAGTGGAAATTCAGGGATCTGCCGCACTGGTGACCGGCGCCGCATCCGGCCTCGGTGCCGCCACCGCCCGTCGCCTCACCGACGCGGGGGCCACCGTCTTCGGTCTCGACCTCGAACAGTCGATCGAGCGCGTCGGCGACGCGGCACCCGAGGGCGTCACGCTCATCCCCACCGACGTGACCAGCGCCGAGGGCGTCCAGTCCGCGATCGACCGCATCGTCGAGTCGGGACTGCCGCTGCGCACTGTCGTCAACTGCGCCGGCGTCGGCTGGGCCGGCCGGATCCTGTCGAAGAACGGGCCGCACGACCTCGAACTGTTCCGCACGGTCATCACCGTCAACCTGCTCGGCACCTTCAACGTCATGCGCCTCGCCGCCGATGCGATCGCCAAGACCGAGCCGGTCGACGAGTCCGGCCAGCGCGGCGTCGTCGTCAACACCGCGTCCGTCGCCGCGTTCGAGGGCCAGGTCGGGCAGATCGCCTACTCCGCGTCGAAGGGCGGCGTGCACGGCATGACCGTTCCCGCAGCGCGCGACCTCGCGCAGTACGGGATTCGCGTCAACACCATCGCGCCGGGCATCGTCGACACCCCGATGCTCGCCGGCGTCACCGAGGAGTACCGCAAGGGCCTCGAGGCGGGCGTGCCGTTCCCGTCGCGCCTCGCACAGCCCGCCGAGTACGCACAGCTCGTGCAGATGATCGTCGAGCACGACTACCTCAACGGCGAGACCATCCGCATGGACGGTGCGCTGCGCATGGCGCCGCGCTGATCCGCGACGCACAACGCATCCCACGTCGGCGCGGTGGAGTCACGTACTGCGTGCCCACCGTCGCCGCGTGCGGGCGGCCGCGTGCGGTCAGAGATCGTCGATGTGCGGAATCTCGAGGACCGCACGATCGGACATCCACTCCCGCAGGATCTTGGTCGCGACCACGTCGTCCTCGTTGTACTCGAGCAGCCGCGCGCGCTGACTCGGATCCGGCTCGCCGTCCAGCCCGACGGCCTCGCGGTACCAGCTCATCGACGCCTCTCCCCCGGCTTCGTCGTCGCGCCAGTGGTGACCGGCGATCGGGGCGACCTTCTTGAGCCCCTTCCCGTTCGGGCACACGAACTGGTCGGTGACGGCCTGGTAGATGTCCACCCATTCGGATGATCCGATGAACGCCTTGATCTCCGCTTCGGGCGGCACACCCGGAAAACCGCGGAACCGCCGCGCCGACGACAACAACCACTTGTCTTCCGCCGACCTCGAATAGCAGTAGGCCGCAAACGTTTTCCCACGGCGCTCGGCGGTACGCCGCTGGTCCGACAACCACGCCCAGAACTCGGCGAACGACCGCGCCTCGTCGTCGGTGGGTACCGGCACCCAGGTCGCGAACGGCCGGTACTCCGACTGCGATCCGGAGTTGAGCAGCGTCCCCCACAGATAGGCGCCGTGCTCGTGAAAGCTCTCCATGTCGACATCGACCTCGATGTCGGCGCGGTGGACGTGCACATGGCGGTACCGGCGGACGAGGGGGGCGCCCGCGAGCCACGCCTTTGCGATCACCACCGCATCCTCGAAGGGTCCCTGCGGCCAGATCTCGGGTGGTTCGCCTTCCCAGCCCGCGAGACCGTCGATGGTGTGGACTCCGAGTTCCCTGAGGACCTCGGCGCGCTGACCCGACGCCACCAGCGACACGTCGCGTTCGCGGGTGAGTTCGGCCCGGCACCGATCCCACCACGGGCACGTCCTGCACTCCCCGATCTGCGACGGTTTCGTCGGCGTCCGGCCGCGGGCGATCTCGACGCGATCGGTCAAGCGGGCGTCGTACTCGTCGAGGACCGTGCTCAGGTCGTGCACCAGAATGCAGTCGCCGCCGTACCCGATCGCGCCGCCGACCTGCCCGGGACTTGCGAGACCGTGCCGCTCGAGCATCCGGTACAGGTGCGCGAGGCGCATCTGGTCGCGGACCTGGCTGCGCACTTTGCGTGTCTGGTCCACCACCGGCTTCCACTCGAACAGCCCGGTGGTCGTGGCGCCCTGACCGGGATCGGTGACCTTGTGGTTCACGACGATCACCGGGATGTAGCCCCCGCGCACGGTGTCGCGCAGCAGAATCTCCGACCTGCCCCGGCGTCCGGTGTCGACCTCGACGGGCAGCACCGCACCCCAGATCCGGTCGGCGCCGGCGCGACACGCCTCGAGAGTCTGTTCTGCGCGCTGCGACGTCGAGCCGTCGGGACCGATGAGCACCCAGCCCTCGGGGTCCGCCTCGAACAAGTGCTGACGGATCGCCTCACGGTGGGCGGCGGCCGCCTCCTGGCGCTGCCGCGCACCCGCGTTCTCGGCCGCACCTGCAAGTTCGTGGGGGAACGAAGCGTCCAGATACACCCGGTGGCGGCACCGCGTGAGCGCACTCGCCTCGAGGGAAACGGGTGTTCGCCGCACATCACGGGTTGGCTCCACAACTGTCCAGGGTATTCGCTGCGCACGGATCGCCTCGCACCAGCACCGTCACGTTAGGCTGACGCGGGGCGCCGGAGCGTCGTGTCGTACCGAATGGAGGGTGCTGTTCGATGGGGTTGTTCACACGGAAACGTCGCGCCACTCGCAAGGCGGAAGCCAAAGCTCTCAAGCACAGGGCGAAGCTCGAAGCGAAGCTGGTGGCGAAGAACCAGCTCAAGAACGACCGGCGAGCAGCGAAAGCGCAGCAGAAGCTGAGCAAGAAGCTGGCGAAGTCGCAGGTCAAGCTCGATCAGGAACTGCTCAGTTCGCAGGCGAAGATCGAGAAGGAACAGATCGCAACGCTCAAGGCACAGAAGAAGGCCGCAGAGAGCCAGGGCCTGACCGCAGCGAAGGTGCGCCGGTACCTCGGTGTCGCCCGTCTGCTCGCGCCGGTGCTCGTTCCGATCGTCTACCAGGTGGTCACGGCGCTGCGCGGTCAGCTCGACGCGCGACGGGCACAGCAACTCGGTGTCCCCATCGACGAGCTCGGCTCGTACACGGGCCGCGGTGCACGACTCAGTGCCCGGATCGCCGGCGCCGAACAGTCGCTCACCAAGATCGAGTCCCTGCACCCGAAGGACGCCGAGACGCAGAAGTTCGCCGCGGCGATCCGCGGTCGTCTCACCGACCTGACCGCGGCGGTGCAGGCTGCCGAGCAGATGCCCGCGGCGCGCCGGAAGTCGGCGCACGCCGCGATCTCGTCCGAGCTCGACGGCATCGAGGCCGATCTGCTCGCCCGGCTCGGGGTCCGCTGACCCGAACGTGAACACGAACCCGGCCCTCCTCGGCAGCACCGCGGGCATCACGACCGCGGCGCTGGCTGCGGCTGCGCACGGCGCGGCCGGTGGCGGTGTGCCCACGGGCCCCGCCTCGGCACTGCTGCTCGCAGTCGCCGCGGGGGTCGGGATCGTGGGTGCGTACGTGCCGACGCTGCCGCCGATCGCACTTCTCGCCGTCGGGCAACTCGGCACCCACGCCGTTCTCTCCGCCCTCACCGAGGGCCACCCGCACACGTCGGGATCGATGTTCGCCGCACACCTCGTGGCCGTCGCAGGCTGCGCGGTGCTGCTGGTCGCCGCCGCCCGGCTCTTCGACGCGTGCAGTACCGCGATCCGGGCCGTGACACTCCGGCTCGGCGGCGTACACGTGCCGGCGTCGCTCGCCCCGACGAGAACGACCGACCCGCTGGTCTGGGGTCGCGCTCCCCCGGCGATCTCCCGGAGAGGTCCACCGGTCGCGCGGTGACGCGCAGCCGTATTCGTTCTCCGAGAAAGATCCACCCATGAAGACATCACCTACCCGTGCCCTCGTCGGCGCGGGCGCCACTGCTGTGCTGATGCTGGCCGGTTCCGGTCTCGCGTCCGCACATGTCACGGTCGTCGCACCGGGCGCGGAGCAGGGCGGTTACACCGTGCTGACGTTCCGTGTGCCCACCGAATCCGATACCGCCGGAACCACTGCGGTGTCGGTCGGCCTGCCCGGCCTGAAGTCGGCACGCACCGAACCATTGCCGGGCTGGTCCGCGACGATCGAGAAGGATCCCGAGACCCAGCTCGCCACCGGCGTCACCTGGACCGCGGATCCTGGAGTTGCCGTCGGTCCGGGCGAGTTCCAGCAATTCGTGCTCTCCGCCGGGCCGCTCCCCGACGAGGCGGAAGTGTCGTTCCCCGCGGTACAGACCTACAGCGACGGCGAGGTCGTCGCCTGGGACCAGGTCACGACCGGGGACACCGAACCCGAACGTCCTGCTCCGAGCCTGACGCTCGCGGGCAACGGCGACGGGCACGGCGGCGGAGCACACACCACCGGCACCGACGCCGGCACCACGTCGGACGAGTCCGGCACCGATGTCACCGCACGGTGGCTCGGCGGCATCGGTCTCGTCCTCGGTGCGCTGGGCGTGGCCCTCGGCCTCGGCGCCGTGATCCGGGGACGGCGCTCATGAGACGCCTCTTCGTCGTTCTCGCCGCGTTGTTCACCGCACTGGCGCTCTCGGCCGGTCCCGCGTCGGCGCATTCCGTGGTGCTGTCGAGCTCGCCGGAGGACGGTGAGCAGATCGCGCAGGCACCCGAGCGGGTGAGCGTGACGTTCAACGAGCCCTTGCAGGAGCAGTTCGCGGCGATCACCGTCGTCGGCCCGGACGGCAACCTGTGGTCCGTGGGCGACCCCGCCGTCGAAGGTTCCACGGTGAGTGTCGCCGTGGACGGACTCGGTCCGGTCGGCGAGTACACCGTGGCCTTCCGGGTGACGTCCGCCGATGGGCATCCCGTCAGCGGTACCCGCACCTTCACCCTCACTCAGGAGGGCACCGGCGCGCCCGGTGAGCCGGCGTCCGGTACGCCCGAGACGGCCGACGGGAACGAGAGCGGCGACAGCGGGCCCGCCGTGTGGTGGTTCGTCGTCGCCGGTGTAGTCGTGATCGCCGGCGGACTGGTCTTCGCCCTTCGCAAGCCGAAGGCATGATCGGATGATCTCGGTGCGCCGGCGGTGGCTTCTCGGTGCCGCCGTCGGCGTACTCGCCGGCACCGTCGCCGGAGTGGCGTGCGGCTGGATGCTCGCGACCCCGGAGGCCTCCAGCTGGGTCCGGGCGCTGTCGGTGGGCACGGGATCGACCGTGCTCGGTATCGCGGTCCTCGCTGCGATGATCCGCGGTGAACGTCGGCCCGGAATCGAACCCGACGACGTGTGGCGCGCGATCGCGACGTCGAGCGGAGTGTGGCTCGCGCTCGAATCCGTCCAGCTCGTCCGGGAAGCCGCGTCCGCGGTCGCCGTTCCGGTGGGCGACCTGCGCGCCGGCTTGTTCGCCGAATACCTCGCCACTGCCGGTTCCGGGCGCGTCGAAGCCGCCGCCTGGGTCTGCGTCGCCGCATGCGGCATCGTCGCGGTGGTGGCGTACCGGCGGTCGGCGTCGTGGTCCACCGCACCGGTACTGGTGTTCGCGGCGCTGGCGCTGATCGCGCGACCCGCGACCGGGCACATGGCTCAGCAGACACTCGGTTCCCTGCTCAATGCCGCGCACGTCCTGGCCGCGGCCGTCTGGTTCGGGGTGCTGGCCGCATTGGCCCTCCTCGTGCGCAGACGCGGTACGTGGGCTCAGCTGCTCCCGCGCTACTCGGCGCTCGCACTGCGGTGCGTGGCGATTCTCGCGGCGACGGGCGTCATCGACGCTGCTGTCCGGATCGGGTCGCTCAGCGGACTGTTCGGCACCGGCTACGGACGCATCGTGCTGGCGAAGACCGCTGTGCTCGTGGCGTTGCTGGTGCTGGCGTGGACCTGGCGCCGAACGTGGGTGCCGGACGCGGTGTCGCACCGCATCACCGCCGAGGAGTCGCTCCGCAACGCAGTCGTGGAGGTGTGCGGCATCGCCGTCGTCTTCGGCCTCGCCGCTGCCCTCGCCACCGCCTCCTGAACTACCGCCTCCTGAACTACCGCTTCCTGAGTTACCGCGTCCCGCGCGACCGTCACTGCCCTGAGCGGGCGGCGCGGCGGAGGTCACCGACGAGCGACCGGAGCGCGTCGTCACGGTCCGATCGGGCGCGGAGAACCGCGGACGGATGGATGGTCACCACCACCGATGGATCCTGCCCACCGCGTATCTCGTCGGGCAGGCGCAGCACTTCGCCGCGGTGTTCGGTGAGCCTGAATCCGTTGCCCAGCAGCGCTTGCGCCGCGCTCGCGCCCAGACACACGACCACCTCCGGGCGTATCGCCTCGAGTTCGGCCAGCAGCCAGGGGCGGCACGCCGCTATCTGGCCACCCGACGGCTTCTTGTGGATGCGGCGCTTGCCGTTCGCCGAACGGTCGAAGCGGAAGTGTTTGACGGCGTTGGTGACGTAGACCGAGCCGCGATCGACACCCGCCTGTTCGAGGGCCTTGTCGAGCAGATACCCCGCCGGTCCGACGAACGGCTCGCCGGCGCGGTCCTCCTGGTCTCCCGGCTGCTCGCCGACGAGGAGCATGCGTGCGCTCTCGGGCCCCGCTCCGAAGACGGTTCGGTCGGCGGCCTTGTACAGGTCGCATCCGCGGCAAGCGCGCGCCGCCGCCGCGAGTGCGGGCACCTCGCGTGTCTCGGGCAGGTACTCCTGGGCACCGGGATAGCTCACCACGACGACGGGATACCCCCGGACGCGGCCGATCCACGCGCGCGGCGACACGAACGTGCGGGATGGTGATGAGCGGCGTGCCCCATCAGCCGGGCACCACGGGTTGCTGCCCGGCGACGCGGCCCAGGCCGACGGCGACACAGACGGCGGTGATCGATCCCGCAGCCATGATCGCCGCGAGCACGACGACCTGGAATCGTCCCGCTTCGAGCGGGGAGAGCCCGCCGAAGATCGCGCCGACGAACGCACCCGGAAGTGTCACCAGGCCGGTTGTCTTGGTCTGATCGATCGGCGGAATCATCGCCGCGTGCACCGCGAGCCGTGCGTGCTCGGCCGTTGCCTGCCGCATGGTCGCGCCCAGCGCGAGCCATCCCTCGACTTCCAGCCATCGATCGACGAGGAACTCGTGGAACCGCCGGCCTGCGAGACCTGCGACGGTCATCGCGTTGCCGATGACGATGCCGCCGAGCGCGAGCGCGTACCGCGGCGTCGCCGCTACCGCTCCGGTCACGAAGATCACCGCGAGCGCGACACCGATTCCCAGCAGCATGGCCCCGGCGACGATGGCCAGGACGCGAACGCCGCTTCCGACCCGGCGCGCGGCCGTCCATGTTCCGACCGAGAACATGACGAGCAGAACGACGCCGACCCACGCCCCGTTGGTGATGACTCCGGTGAGCACGACGCTGACGATCGCGAGTTGCAGGGCGCCACGCGCCACCGCGTACAACGACGCGAACCTGTGCGGAACCCCAAAGACCCACAACACCGACGTGGCCACCGCTGCGAGCGCGAGGACACCGATCAGTGTGCGGAGGAGCACGTCAGGGTCGTCGATCATCGGATCGAGCGTATCCACCCGGACATGCCATCGCGATGCCGTGCGCGATACGGTCGATGCATGGCACGCAAGTCCGCTGTTCGCCGTCACGAACCCGAGTCCGACGACTACCTCTACGAGCCCACCGAACGGAGGATCCGGGGTCAGTTGTTCGATCGGACGATCGTCGACAGCAACCGGGCTCTGCTGGTCTGGGCGCCGGGGAAGCCGGTGCCGTTCTACGCGTTCCCCCGCGACGACGTCCGGCTCGATCTGATCGCGGCGTCGCTGTCCCCGAGTCGCAGCCGACCGGATGTGTGGCAGTGGTACGACGTCGTGATCGACGAGCAACGCGCGTATTCGGTGGTCTACCAACTCGACGTCGACGGTCTGGACGATCGGCTGATCTTCCAGTGGTTCCGGCACGGGGAGACCGGGCCGGGTGACGAGGTCGACGAAGGCGAACGCTGGTTCGAGGAGGAAACCGAAGTGTTCACCCATCCACGCGACGCGCACCATCGGGTCGATGCTCTGCGCAGTTCGCGCCACGTTCGGGTCGAGATCGGCGGCACCGTGGTCGGCGAGACGCGCAATCCGGTGCTCGTCTTCGAGACGGGATTGCCCACCCGCTACTACCTGCCGCCGGAGGATGTCGATTTCTCCGTCCTCGAGGAATCCGAATGGCGGACGAGTTGCCCCTACAAGGGGACCGCGCGGTACTGGTCGTTCGTCGGCCAGCCTCCCGCGGAGAACGTGGCGTGGTCGTATCCCGAACCGTTCGCCGCGGTCGCCGATATCGAGGGCTACCTGTGCTTCTACGACGACGCCGCGGAGATCACCGTCGAGGACTGACCTGCGCATCGCACGCGGTAATGTTGTTCTCACGTCGAGAGAACTACATTTGCAGATTCTTATATTTGCACTAATGTAAAACTTCATGACTGCAGCGGAGCCCAGGGGCCAGGACGCGAAAGGTTCCCATCGCGAGCGCAAGCGGGCCCGCACGTGGGCCGCAATCCATCTCGCCGCGGCCGAATCCGCCGCCGTGCACGACCGCCTCTCGGACGTGACCGTGGAAGCGGTCGCGGAACGGGCCGAGATTTCGCCTCGCACCTTCTTCAACTACTTCAGGTCGAAGGAGGACGCCGTCCTGGGCCAGCAGGCTCCGGTGATCCACGACGACATCGCCGACGATTTCCACATCGAGGCCGGCGACGACCTCGTCGAGAAGGTCGCGTTCCTGTTGCTCGCGGTGTTCCGCACCTCGGTCCACCGCCTCATCACGTACGGCGAATACGTCACGTTGCTCGACCGCCACCCGGAACTGGCGCGCCGGCGCCTTCAGCACATCGATGCCGTGGAGGCACTCGTCGCCGACCTCGTCACCGCACGTCTCGCCGAGTCGCAGGCGCCCAACACATCGCCCGGCGGACACGGCGGGCACACCGTCGAGGAGACAGCCCTGCTGATCGTGACGGTGGCCGGTGCCGTGATGCGCACCGCGATGGCTCCCGTGCTCGACCTTCGGAACGGGACCGAGGGCGACGCGGACTCCGTCCTCCGCCGCACCTGCGCACACTTCAGGGAGGTCACGCGAGCATGAATGCCACCGCCACCACCGCCGCACCGCGCAGCCACACCGAATTCGACCGCCGCGCAATCACCTTCATTTTCATCGGGCTGATGGCGACGATGCTCGTCGCCTCGCTCAACCAGACCGTGCTCAACCCCGCACTCCCCACCATCGTCGGCGAACTCCACGGTGTCGACAAGATGCTGTGGATCGTCACCGCGTACATCCTCGCGTCCACGATCACGATGCCGATCTACGGCAAACTAGGAGATCTGTTCGGCCGCAAGCCACTGCTGCTGACCGCCCTGACCATCTTCCTGGTGGGCTCGACCATCAGCGCGTTCGCGGGAGATATCACGTGGCTGATCGTCGGCCGCGCCGCCCAGGGTGCGGGCGGCGGCGGACTGATGGTGCTGTCGCAGGCCACTGTCGCCGACGTGATTCCGGCCCGGCAACGCGGAAAGTACCTGGGCATCATGAGCAGCGTCTTCGCGGTGTCCTCGGTCGCCGGTCCCCTGCTCGGCGGCTGGTTCACCGAGGGACCGGGATGGCGGTGGGTCTTCTACATCAACCTCCCGCTGGGCGTACTCGCCTTCATCGCGGTGGCGTTCTTTCTCCGGCTACCCCGCACCCGCAACTCGCGGCCCCGCATCGACATCGCCGGCATGACGGTCCTGTCCCTCGCCACGACGCTTCTCGTCTTCGTCGCGACCTGGGGCGGCTCGCGTTACCCGTGGACCTCTCCCGTGGTGCTGGGTCTCATCGCGGGCACGCTCGCCACGGCAGTTCTGTTCCTGTTCATCGAAAGCCGTGCGGCAGAACCTATTCTCCCGCTGCACCTGTTCCGCGACCGCAACTTCGACGTGAGCACCCTCGCCGGTCTCCTCAACAGCATCGCGTTGTTCGGTGTCGCGGCATACATGCCGACCTACCTGCAGATGGTGGCGGGACGGAGCGCGACGGTCGCGGGCCTGCTCATGTTCCCGATGATGGGATCGATGCTGATCACCTCGACGCTGGCGGGACGTCTGGTGAGCCGGACCGGCCGATACAAGGTGACGCCCATCGTCGGCTCGGTGCTCGTCGCGGTGGCGATGCTGTTGCTGTCCCTGCTCACCGTGGACACACCGATCTGGGTGCTGTGCTGCTTCCTCGCCGTGCTCGGGGTCGGACTGGGCGCATCCATGCAGATCATGGTGCTCGTCGTGCAGAACTCGTTCCCGGTCGAAGAGGTCGGCACCGCCACCGCGGGCAACAACTACTTCCGGCAGATCGGAGCGACGCTCGGTTCGGCCGTGGTCGGCAGCGTGTTCGCCACCCGCCTGAACGTGCTTCTCGCGGAACGGGTCCCGGAAGGGGGCCTCGCCGCGGACGACGCCAATTCCCTCACCCCGGCCATGGTGCACACCCTGCCCGACGCCGTGCAGCAGCCGATCCTCGAGTCCTACAACGACGCCCTCACACCGATCTATCTGGCGATCGTCCCGTTGGCGATGGTGGCCGCGGTACTACTGTGCTTCGTCGTCGAGAAGCCCCTCGCGACCACCATCACGCGGCGTACGGACCCGGCCGTCAACGACCCGGCAGCCACCCCATCGCCTTGACGAGCGGGGGCAGCATCTTGGCCCAGATCTGCCTCGGAAGCCCGCGCGGGCCGTCGAGGTTCAGCACCCGGGTGACGGCCACGGTCTGCGACTCGGTGTACTTGAGAAGCCCTTCGGCACCGTGCCGGCGGCCCACACCGGAGATGCCTACGCCACCCATCGGAGCATCCATGCTGCCCCACGCCGGCGCGTAACCTTCGTCGACGTTGACGGTGCCGGCGCGGACCTTCGCCGCGATCTCTTCACCCTGCGCCTTGGTCGCCGCCCAGACGGAGGCATTGAGCCCGTACTCGGTGTCGTTCGCACGCCGGATCGCTTCGTCGACGTTGTCGACCGGGTACACCGACACGACCGGACCGAAGGTTTCGTCCCGGTAGCACTCGGCGTCCTCGGGAACGTCGGTGAGCACGGTCGGTTCGTAGAACAGCGGACCGAGGTCGGGGCGGGCCTTGCCGCCCGCCACCAGCGTCGCGCCCTTCGCCACCGCGTCGTCGACGTGGCCCGACACCGTCTTGACCTGGGTCTCGTTGACGAGGCAGCCCATCTCGGTGTCGAAGTCGTAGGACGCGCCGAGCTTGATCGCGCGCACCCGGTCGCCGAACATCCGCAGGAACTCCGGAGCGATCGACTTCTCGACGTAGATACGTTCGATGGAGATGCACAACTGCCCGGAGTTCGAGTAGCACGCGCGCACCGCCGCGTCGGTGACCTTCCGCAGGTTCGCTCCCGCGGTGACGATCATCGGGTTCTTGCCACCGAGTTCGGCGGAGAAGCCGATCAGGCGCCGGCCGGCCTGCTCGGCGAGCAACCGGCCCGTCTGCGAGGACCCGGTGAACATCAGATAGTCGGAGTTCTCGACGATCGCCGTGCCCACCACCGATCCGGGGCCGGGCACCACGGCGAACACATCGCGTGGCACACCCGCCTCGTACAGCAGTTCGGCGACTGCGAGAGCGCAGTACGGCGTCTGACTGTCGGGCTTGAGCACCACCCCGTTGCCCGCGAGCAACGCGGGAATCGCGTCGGACACCGCAAGGGTCATCGGATAGTTCCACGGCGCGATGACGCCGACGACACCCTTCGGATGGTGCAGCACGGTGGTCTTCGTCAGGACGGGAAGCATCCCGGTCGCCCGGCGGGGCTCGAGCAGTTTCGGAGCGACGTGCGCGTAGTGCCGCGCCGTCATCGAAATGTCGAGCACCTCCTCCTGCGCGGACGTGCGGGACTTACCCGTCTCCGCCTGAGCCATGTCCATCAGCTGGTTTCGCCGCGCGTACACCAGTTCGCGGTAACGGAGGATGATCTCCGCGCGCTCGGTGACGGGCATCCGCGCCCAGGACGCCTGCGCAGTGCGGGCACGATCGATCGCGGCCTTTGCGTCGTCGGCGGTTCCGACGGGGACGGACGCGATCTCCTTCCCGGTGAACGCCTCGACGACAGGCCGCGTGGGCCGGTCCGCCGCGTCGGGAATGGCGATGAGATCGGCGAGACGTGCGAAGGTCGCAGCGCTCGGAGCAGGCATAAGACACCCCTACCGGTGAGTAGTTCTCGGAGTTACACCAAACGTACCCTCGGAAGGTGGTCCCTGTCACAAGCGCCTACCTCCGCCCGGGTCGTGAGTTACCCGGCGAAACCGGGCATCCCGCGCGCCCCGGCTTCCTAGACTGGGGCATATGACCACATCGAAGGGCATATCCGATGAGAAGGTCGATCGAGCGAAGATCGAGAACCGGGCGCCCTCTGTGGCTCACATGTTCCTCGACCGCATCACCGCGTCTCCCGATGCCGAGGCCTTCCGGTTTCCGATGGGCGCGGAGGAATGGATCGGGGTCACGTGGGCGCAGACGGGCGAACGCGTACGCCTGCTCGCGGCGGGCCTCATCGCGCTCGGCATCCAACCCGAGGACCGGGTGTCTCTCGCGTCGACCACACGATACGAGTGGGTCCTCGCCGACCTCGCGGTGATGTGTGCGGGCGCGGCCACGACCACGGTCTACCCCACCACGAACGCCCACGACGTCGCGTTCATCGTGGCGGATTCGGGAAGCCGGATCGTTATCGCCGAGGACGCCGACCAGGTCGGCAAGCTGGTTCAGCACCGGGACGAACTGCCGGATGTCTCCGCGGTGGTGGTCGTCGACGGCCACGGTGACGGCGACTGGGTACTCGGTTACGACGATCTCGAGGACCGCGGACGCACACTGCTCGCCGAGAACCCGAACGCGGTGTCCGACCGGATCCAGCGGATCCGGTCCGATCACCTCGCGACCCTCATCTACACGTCGGGTACCACGGGAAGGCCCAAGGGTGTTCGTCTGCCGCACTCGGCCTGGACCTATGAGGCCGCCGCGATCGACGCCATCGGCCTCCTCGGTCCCGACGACCTCCAATACCTGTGGCTTCCGCTGTCGCACGTGTTCGGGAAGGTGCTGCTGACCCTTCCCCTCCAGATCGGTTTCCCGACAGTGGTGGACGGACGAGTCGACAAGATTGTCGAGAACCTCGCGGTCGTGCACCCCACATTCATGGGGGCGGCGCCACGGATCTTCGAAAAGGCGCATGCCCGAATCGAATCCATGATGGAAGACGAAGGCGGCGCGAAGAAGAGGATCTTCGACTGGGCCGTCGGCGTCGGACTGAAGATGTCCCGGGCCCGGCAGGACGGCAGGTCCCCTGGCACGCGCGACAAGCTCGGCTACGCGCTCGCCGACCGACTCGTGTTCTCCACCGTCCGCGAGCGGTTCGGCGGCAGGTTGCGCTTCTTCATCTCCGGTTCCGCGCCGCTCAACCCGGACATCGGCAGGTGGTTCGACGCGGTGGGTATCCCGGTGCTCGAGGGGTACGGGCTCACCGAGACCGCGGCCGCGTCGTGCGTCAACCGCCCGGACTCGAACCGGATCGGCACGGTCGGGCGCCCGGTGCCCGGCACCGAGATAGCGATCGCCGACGACGGCGAGGTGCTGATCAAGGGGCCGGGCGTCATGACCGGCTATCACAATCGTCCCGACGCGACGGCCGAGTCGCTCACCGAGGACGGCTGGTTCCGCACCGGCGATATCGGCAGCATCGAGGACGGTTATCTGAGGATCACCGACCGCAAGAAGGACATGTTCAAGACCTCGCAGGGCAAGTACGTCGCACCGTCCGCGACCGCGGCGACGTTCAAGGGAATCTGCCCGTACGCGTCGGAGATCGTCGTCTACGGCGAAGGCAGGCCGTACTGCGTCGCGCTGGTGGGCCTGGACGCGGAGACCGTGACCGAGTGGGCCGGCAGGAACGGGCTCGACGGGGCGAGTTTCGCGGAGATCTCGCGGCACGAGAAGACGCGCGGCATGATCTGGACGTACATCGAGGAGCTGAATCTGCAGCTCAACCGGTGGGAACAGGTCAAGAAGTTCACGATCATCGACCGCGAACTCACGGTGGAATCCGGTGACCTGACGCCGAGCATGAAGTTGCGCCGCAAAGTGGTGGTGGACTCGTTCTCGGACAGCCTGGTGGGTCTGTACGACTGAGGGCTTATGCTGTCGATATGAGTAGTGCACGACCTAATTTGTTTCAGCGCCTCGGATACATGGTCGGTCGCACGTTGCCGCCCGAGATGCGCGAGTGGGTTCGCAACGACATCCTCGGTCCCGGGGGCGCGCGGCGCTATCTGCTGCGCTGGAACCTGCCGATCATCCCGCCGTTGATGCTGTTCCTGCTGATTCCGGGCCCGGTCTGGATTCCCTTCGCGATGATGCTGCTGCTGTTCCTGCCCTGGGTCTACTTCTCGGCGGCACTCATGCCCGTGTGGCAGCGCCATCGCTTGCAGCAACACGGAATCGATCCCGAACTGCTGAGCGAGAAAGCCCGTAACCGGGCGGCCCGGGAACGCGAGGACTACGAGCGTCGCATGGGCCGGGCCGTCTGAGCCTCGGCTCCACCGTGCGCCGGCCTACGACAGCACTTCCACCAGCGTGGTCTCGCTGTCGCCGGTCATGTACTTCTCGACCTTGTCGAGATGGTGACGCCAGAAGGCCTGTGCCCGGCCGGGTTCGCCCGCGCGCAGTAGTGCGACGAGTTTGCGGCTCGCGCGCAGCGCGACGGCCGCGCCGGGCCGGTCCGGCTCGGCGCGAGAGGAAATGTACAGGGCGGCATGAGCATCCATGATGTCGAGGAGCATGCCGGCCAGCGTGTTCAGCGTCTCGTTGCCGCCGAGTTCCATGACCGTGCGATGCACCTCGGTGTTCGCCTTCGCGAACGCGTGCGGATCGTCCAGGAAGGCTTCTCCCCGGTCGACCACGGCGGCGAGTTCGTCGATCCGCCCGTCGGGATCGGCCGCGATCAAACCCACCGCCGCGACCTCGAGTTCGGTGCGGGCGCGGTAGACGTCGGCCAGGGGGACGCCGCGGTATTGCAGCAGCAGGCCGGCATAGCGGGCTGCGGTGGACCTGTCGGGCGCCTGCACGCGGGCGCCCCCGTGGGCCCCGCGCAGAACGGTGATGATGCCTTCCGACTCGAGTATCCGGAACGCTTCACGCAATGTCGGGCGCGAGACGCCGAACCGCTCCATGAGCGCGGCCTCGTTGGGAAGCGGCTCCCCGGCTTCGAGTTCTCCGGTGATGATCTGGCGGCGAAGATTCGCCGCGATCAGTTCCCCGGCCTTGGGCACACGCACGATCGTCGAACGTCCGTCGAGTGGCATGTCCCCGTCCTGTTCTCCCGGTCGGTCGTTCACCCGGCATAAGTGAACCTTTGTGAAGGATACAAGGATCTAACGCTTTGGCCTGCGAAGAGATTAATCATCGATCTGATTGCGGCGATCTCGGTCCCCGCCGTCCGGACGGCCCGCCGCCGTCCCTTTATCCTCAGCACATGAGCGAAGCCACTGCCCACGCATTCACCGCAACCGCCGACCTCGCCGACGAGATCGGTCCGGACATCCGTAGCTGCGACACCCAGTTCATCCAGTTCGGTGGCCGCAGCGAGTTCGCCGGCCCCGTCACGACGATCAAATGCTTCCAGGACAACCTGCTCGTCAAGCAGACCCTGTCCGAGCCCGGCAACGGCGGCGTGCTCGTCGTCGACGGTGGCGGCAGCATCCACACCGCGCTCGTCGGCGACATCATCGCCGGCCGCGGGGTCGACAACGGCTGGGCCGGCGTGATCGTCAACGGTGCTGTCCGGGACTCCGCGATCCTGCGCACGCTCGACATCGGGGTCAAGGCACTCGGCACCAATCCCCGTAAGAGCACTCAGACAGGGTCCGGCGAGAAGAACGTGCCGGTCGAGATCGGCGGCGTGACGTTCAACCCCGGCGAGATCGTCTACAGCGACCACGACGGCGTCGTCGTGCGCGCGGAGAACTGACTCGATACGCAGGTCAGGTGTCGCGCACGACCCGCGCGCTCATCCCGCCGATCTCGACCACATCACCGACCTGGAGCTGACGGCCTCGTCTCACGTCGACTTCACCGTTGACGGAGACCAGGCCGTCGGCGATGACCTCCTTGGCCTCGGCACCCGATTCGATCAGGCTCGCCAGCTTGAGGAACTGGCCGAGTCTGATCGACTCGTCACGGATCGGTACTTCGAAGACATCGGACATGCCAGCCATTGTCCAGCACACTGGTTCGATGAGCCGTCCCGCCATCGTCTGGTTCCGACGCGACCTCCGGCTGCGCGATCTTCCCGCCGTCCTTTCCGCTACCGACATCGCGCAGCAGGGCGTGGCGTTGTTCGTTCTCGACGACGCCCTGCTCGGTCCGTCCGGGCCGCGCCGGCGTGCCTTCCTCATGGCGTGCCTGCGTGCTCTCGACGACGATCTGTCCGGCCGCCTCCTCGTGGTGCGAGGTGATCCGGCAGAGGCCGTGCCTGCGGTCGCCCGCGCCTTCGACGCGGCCGAGGTTCACATCAGCGCCGATTTCGGCCCGTACGGGGCACGGCGCGATGCGCACGTTGCCGAGGCGCTCGAGGGTGTGGCACTGGTGTCCACCGGATCGCCGTACGCGGTGTCGCCGGGGCGCATCACGAAACCCGACGGCACGCCGTACAAGGTGTTCTCCGCGTACCGGCGTGCCTGGCTCGAACACGACGTGCGGCCACCCGCAGCGACCGACGCCGGGACCATCGACTGGATCGACCCGGCGGGCACGCCGGGCCGCACAGCGATCCCCGACGCCGGCGACATCGCGCTTCCTCCGGCCGGGGAACGGGCCGCCCTCACCCGCTGGCGAGAATTCCTCGCCGACGATCTCGAGCGGTATGCGACCGACCGGGACCACCCCGGTGCCGACGGCACGAGCAGGTTGTCGGCCCACCTCAAGTTCGGGTGCATTCATCCCCGCACCCTGTTGCACGACCTGCGCGACCGCTCCGGCGCCGGGACCACCACGTTCCGCAGCGAACTCGCGTGGCGCGACTTCTACGCCGATGTGCTGCACCACCGTCCCGACACTGCGCGGCGGAACTACAACGAGACGTTCGACGCTATCCGATACGACACCGGCCCCGACGCCGACACGCTGTTCACCGCGTGGTGCGAAGGGCGGACCGGGTTTCCGATCGTCGACGCCGGTATGCGCCAGCTACTGGCGGAAGGCTTCGTCCCCAACCGGGTCCGGATGATTGTCGCGTCGTTCCTGACCAAGGATCTGCACATTCCGTGGTGGCGGGGGGCCCGGCACTTCATGACGCACCTCGTGGACGGCGATCTCGCCTCGAATCAGCACAATTGGCAATGGACCGCGGGGAGCGGAACGGACGCCGCGCCGTACTTCCGGATATTCAATCCGACGGCGCAAGGCGAAAAATTCGATTCCGAGGGTGATTACGTCCGATGCTGGGTACCCGAACTCCGGAGTGTCGTGGGCAGCCGGGTGCACACGCTGCCGGACGGCCCGCCTGAGGGATATCCCGCGCCCCTGGTGGACCACGCTCACGAACGCCGGGTGGCGCTCGAACGGTACGGGGAAATTCGATCGACGAATCGACCCATCCACCGGTCGGGTCGCGCCGAATGAGAAACAGGCGGACCGTCCGCCTCCGACAATAAGGAGACACCGTGCTGCGAGATTTCGTCGAGACTGCATTCCTGGCCATCCATACCCCGCTGGTCGAGGGCTACCTGTTCCTCCTCAGCGTGCTTCCAGCCTGACCGGAATGCGGCGCCGGGGGTGCCCGCCCCCCCCACCCGCTCCCCCCCAAAGCGGCGCCCCCGCGGCGCAATAAGCCCCGCGGAAA
>NZ_JAXION010000046.1:0-30535 GCF_049311045.1 Rhodococcus sp. 7Tela_A2
CGACCGGCGCACCGCCAACCCCACCGTCGTCTCCGGACCCACACCCCGCGAGATCAGATACCGCGCAAGCTGATTGACCCGCGCATCGAACCGCGCATACGTCAACGACTCGCCCTCGAACACCACCGCCACCGCATCCGGCGACGCAGCGACCTGCGCATCGAACCGATCCAGCAACGTCGACTCCGGCACCGGACGCGACGTATCGTTCCACCGCTCGAGCACCCTCACCCGCTCATCGGCGCCCAGCAGATCGATATCGCCCACGCGCCGCGCCGGATCAGCCACCACCGCCTCGAGGATCCGCACGAACCGCTCCGCAAAGCCCTCGACCGTCGAAGCATCGAAGAGCTCGGTCGCATAGGTGAACTCCGCACGGAGACCGTCCGGCGAACCGTCCTCCGCGAAGCCCTCCGACAACGTCAATTGCAGATCGAACTTGGCGACCGCGGTGTTGATCTCGAGCAGGTCGAGGGTCAGACCGCGAAGTTCGACGTGCGCTGCACCTAGATTCTCGAACGAGAGCATGACCTGGAACAGCGGGTGCCGAGCCGTGGACCGAGTGGGGTTGAGAACCTCGACCAGACGCTCGAAGGGGACATCCGCGTGCCCGAAGGCACCCAGTGCTGCTTCGCGTGCCCGTGCGAGATGGTCGGTGAACTGCGCGTCCGGATCGACGTCGGTGCGGAGCACCAGAGTGTTGACGAACATACCGATAAGGTCGTCGAGCGACTGCTCGCCACGTCCGGCCACCGGCGTACCGATCGTGATCTCGCGCTGACCGGACAATCGTGCCAGCAATATGCTCAAGGCCGCGTGCACGACCATGAACAGGGAAGCGTTGCGCGTGCGAGCGAACGCCACGAGGTCTCGATGCAAGCTCGGATCGATCGAGAAATCCACGGTCGCGCCGGCGAACGACTGCGTCGCCGGGCGGGGACGATCAGCCGGAAGATCCAACTGGTCGGGAACGTCGGCGAGCGCGCGACGCCAGTAGTCGAGCTGACCGGAGATCAGCGACTGCGCATCGTCCTCGGAACCGAGGACTTCCCGCTGCCACAGGGTGTAGTCGGCGTACTGAACGGGAAGCGGTGCCCACGAGGGCTCTTCCCACTCGGTGCGTGCGGCGTACGCGACCATGATGTCGCGTGCCATCGGTCCGGTGGACCATCCGTCTGCGGCAATGTGGTGGACCACGAGCGCGAGAATGTGCTCGTTGCGGTCGAGTTCGTAGAGTTCGGCGTGGATCGGCACCTCGGAGGTGACGTCGAACCCGGTGGACGCGAGTCGGCGCATCGCACCGGCCAACCCGTCCCGGTCGATCCGGAGCGGGGTCAGATTGGGCACGACTTCCGCGGCCGCCCGTACGACCTGGTGGGGTCCCTCCGGCGAATCGGGGAAGACGGTGCGCAGCGACTCGTGACGGTCGATCACATCCATGATCGACACCTGAAGTGCCGCTACGTCGAGGGCTCCGGTCAGCCGCAACGCCATCGGGAGGTTGTACGTCGCCGAGCGGGAATCGAAGCGGTTGAGGAACCACATGCGCTGTTGCGCCAAGGACAGCGGAACACGCTCGGGCCGCGGCATTTTCGCCAGTGCCGCTCGGGCACCGCGCCCGGCCTCCTGCTCGACGCGAACTGCCAGGGCGGCGACGGTGCTCGATTCGAACAGCGCACGCACGGGAACCTGTGCGTCGAGTGCCACACCCAGCCGGGACACCACCTGGGTGGCGAGGAGCGAGTTTCCGCCCAGTTCGAAGAAGTCGTCGTCGAGTCCGACACGTTGCACGCCGAGCACCTCGGCGAAGACGGCAGCGACGGTTCCCTCGATGGGCGTCGTCGGCGCGCGGAATTCGCGGTAGCTGATCCCTAGTTCGGGCTCCGGCAGTGCTCGGCGGTCGAGCTTTCCGACGGGCGTCAGCGGGATCTCGTCGAGCACGACGATCTGCGAGGGCACCATGTACGACGGCAACGACCGGGCCACGTGGTCGGACAACGCCGACGGGTCGATACCCGGAGCGCCGTGCACGTACGACACGAGTGCGGTCTGTCCCGAAGGCATGTCGTGGCCCACGGTGGTTGCGAAGTCGACGAGCGAATGCGTCTGCAACGCAGCGTCGATCTCGCCCAGTTCGATCCGGAATCCGCGGACCTTGACCTGAAAGTCGGATCGGCCGGCGAACACGAGGCGGCGCTGATCGTCCCAGCGCACCACGTCACCGGTCCGGTACATGCGGGTACCCGGCGCTCCGAAGGGGTTCGCGACGAACCGATCCGAGGTGAGCGCAGCACGTCGGTGATAGCCCCGCGCGAGAGCGTCGCCGGCGAGATACAGCTCTCCCGACACTCCTGCGGGGACCGGACGAAGACGGCCGTCGAGCACGAGTGCCTGGACGCCCGCGGTCGGGCCGCCGATGGTGATCGGCCCCGAGGCATCGAGCAGAGCGCGGGTCGACACGATCGTGGTCTCGGTCGGTCCGTACGCGTTGAAGAATCGGCGGCCGGGCGCCCACCGGGCCACGAGTTCCGTCGTGGAGACGTCTCCACCGACGTTGAGGCTCTGGAGCGAGTCGAGGCCCGCGGGATCCACGGAGCCCAGCACCGCAGGCGTGATGGTCGCGTGGGTGACACCGGTCTGCTGGATCAGCGCCCGCAGTTCGGCACCGCCGTAGATCGTCGGCGGAGTGATCACCAGTTCGGCACCGGTGTAGCCGGCCATAGCCCAGTCGAGAACCGAGGGGTCGAAACTCGGCGAACAGATCTGCAGAATCCGCGACTCGGAAGTCACCCCGTAGAGGTCGACACAGTCGCGGACGAGGCCGGCGAGACCACGGTGGGTTACCGCGACGCCCTTCGGGCGCCCGGTGGACCCGGAGGTGTAGATGACGTATGCGAGGTGATCGACCCGGAGCGGAGCGCACCGCTCCTCGTCGGTGACCGGAGCTCCCGAGTGGGCCAAGCACGCGGCCACGAACGCCGGGTCGTCGAAGCGAACCCATTCGACGGCGGGCGACAGACCGGCGGCGTGTTCCTCCGTCGTCAGGCCCAGCAGAGCCGACGAGTCCTCGAGCATGTGGGTGACTCGGTCGACCGGGTATTCCGGGTCGACCGGGACGTAGGCTGCTCCCGTCTTCGCAACGGACCACACACCGAGCACCATCTCCCACGAGCGAGGGAAGGCAAGCGCGACAATGCCGCCGGGCCCTACGCCACGCTCGATCAGGTAACGCGCGATCCAGCTCGACCACGCGTCGAGATCGCGATACGTCAGCACGATGTCACCGTCGCGAACGGCGGGCCGCTCGGGGTGGGCGGCGACACCCGCGGTGAGCAGGTCCACGAGCGTGGCCGGTTCACCCGCATCGGGACCCGTCGTGGTGAGTAGCAGCTCGGCTTCGCCGGGAGAGAGGATGGACAGGTCGCCCACGCATGCCGATGTGTCGGCGACGATGCCGTCGAGGATCCGCACGAAACGTTCTGCGAAGACGGCGACCGTACCGGCGTCGAAGAGATCCGTCGCGTACTCGAAGGTGGCACCCAGGCCGGCGGGTTCATCGTCGCTGCCGGTCTTTTCGGTCAGCCACAGCTGGATGTCGAACTTCGAGATCGGCATCTCCAGTTCGGTGCCCACGGCGCGGACTCCGGCGAAGGACACCTCACGTGCTGAACCGGGCTCGAGCGACAGCGCCGCCTGGAACAGCGGATGACGCGCTGTCGATCGAGCCGGGTTGAGCACCTCGACGAGACGCTCGAAAGGCACGTCCGCGTTCGAGAATGCGGTCAGGTCGACTTCACGGACCACGTCGAGGAATTCACCGAACGAGAGGCCGGGATCGACCCGCGTGCGCAGCACCAGCGTGTTCACGAACATGCCGATGAGATCGTCGAGTTCCTTTTCGCCGCGTCCCGCGACGGCGGTGCCGACGGCGATATCGTTCGATCCGCTCAGTCGTGACAGGAGGACCGCGTAGGCGGCGTGGACGACCATGAACAGCGAGGCGCTGTGTCCGCGAGCAAGTTCGACGAGTCCACGGTGTGTCTCGGCGCCGATCTCGAATCGGTGCTTGGCACCGTGGTAGCTTGCGACGGCAGGGCGCATCCGGTCCGCCGGCAGGTCCAGCTGATCCGGGAGGCCGTCGAGCTCCCGAACCCAGAAAGAGATTTGTTGCGCAGCAGCCGAACCCGGATCGGACTCACTTCCGAGAGCCTGTCGTTGCCACAGGGCGTAGTCGGCGTACTGGATCGGCAGGGGCGACCAGCGCGGTTCGTGTCCCTCGGCGCGCGCCGTGTAGGCGGTGACGACATCCTGCGCGAACGGTCCGAACGAGGATCCGTCGGCTGCGATGTGGTGCAGCACCATCGCGAGCACATAGGTGTCGGGAGCGAGCCGGAACAGCGCGACTCGGAACGGAACCTCGATCGCGACGTCGAAACCGCGTCCTGCTAGTTCGACGACCGCTGCCCGCAGACCGACCTCGTCCACATCGATCGGTTCGAGCGGGGAGACGGCCTGCTCGAGCGGCAGGATCACCTGATGGGGGTCGCCGTCCACTTCGGGATAGACGGTGCGCAAGCTCTCGTGCCGAGCCACCACGTCCGAGAACGCATCGGACACGACACGCGGATCCACCGCACCTGTCATCCGCACGGTGAAGGGCAGGTTGTACGCCGCAGTGGTGACGTCGAACCGATTGAGGAACCAGATCCGTTGTTGCGCAGTGGAAAGCGGCAGCACATCGGGTCGGACGGTTGCGGTGAGCGGAGCTCGGGCACCGGAACCGACCTGCTTCGCGATGCGTGTGGCGAGTCCCCCTACGGTGGATGCCTCGAACAGCGCGCGTACAGGAACCTGGGTATCGAGGGCCGCGCCGATGCGTGAGACGACCTGGGTCGCGACCAGCGAATTGCCGCCGAGCTCGAAAAAGTCGTCGTCGAGACCGACCCGCTCCGCGCCGAGTACGTCGCCGAAGGCTGCGGCCACCACGCGTTCGGCAGGGCTGCAGGGCTCGCGAAAGGTACGGGTGCTGCTGAAGACAGGTTCCGGCAGGGCTTTCCGATCGAGCTTTCCGCTGGTGTTGAGCGGTAGCGCGTCGAGCACCATGAGCGACGCGGGCACCATGTACGACGGAAGCGAGCGACCCGCGTGATCTGCAAGGTCGGTGACGTCGATCGTCTGCGCGGGCGCGGCCACCAGGTAACCGACGAGCTGGTCGCCCGTGGGGGTGGAGACCACTAGAACGACTGCCTGCGAGACGGCGGGATGAGCGAGCAGCACCGCTTCGATTTCACCGAGTTCGATGCGCTGTCCGCGGAACTTGACCTGGAAATCGGTCCGGCCGATGTACTCGAGGATTCCGGTGCCGTCGGGCCCGGCCTCCCAGCGCACGAGGTCGCCCGTGCGGTACATCCGTTCGCCGGGTGCACCGAACGGGTCCGCGAGGAAGCGATCGGAGGTCAGGTCCGGACGATCGAGGTAGCCACGGGCGAGTTGAACGCCCGCCAAGTAGAGCTCGCCCGGTCGCCCGACCGGCACCGGGCGAAGCCGCCGGTCGAGAACGTACGCGCGGCTGTTCCATTGGGGGACACCGATCGGGACGCTGTGCACGTCGGCAGGGCCCGCGCGGTGGTAGGTGATGGACACCGCCGCCTCGGTGGGTCCGTACAGGTTGTGCAAGCCCGCCGGACACAGCCGGGCAAACTCGGCTGCCGTCTCGGACGGCAGTGCCTCGCCGATGACGAAGACGTGCCGCAGGGAGTCGCAGCTCCCGTCGGCGGCGTTGGCCACGAAGACGGTGAGCATCGACGGCACGAAATCGGTGATCGTCACGCGGTGTTCGGCGATCTTGTTCGCCACGTAGACCGGGTCGCGGTGCCCGTCGGGCGTCGCGATCACGAGGGTCGCGCCGACACGCAGCGGCATGAAGAATCCCCACAGCGACACGTCGAACGTCGTTGCGGTCTTCTGCAGGTACACATCCTGGGACGTCACGCCGTAGTGGTCGTTCATCCACTGGATCTGGTTGTCGATGGCGGCATGGCTCACAGCCACGCCCTTGGGCCGACCGGTCGAACCCGAGGTGAAGATGACGTACGCGGTGGTATCGGGCAGGATCGGACCATGCCGCTCCGCGTCGGAGATCGGACGTGCGTCACCGCGCGAGTAGTCGAAGGTGTCGATCTCGAGCGTGACGGTGCCGTCCGGCAGGTCCACGTCGTCGCGCGCCGTGGTCAGTACTGCGGCCGGTTTCGCCGTGTCGAGGATGTAGCCGGTCCGGTCGGCCGGATGGTCGGGATCGATCGGCACCCACGCACCGCCGGCCTCGACGATGGCGTACATGCCGACGACGAGGTCGAGCGAGCGCCGGATGCACAGCCCGACAAGCGATTCGGGTCCGACTCCGAGACCGATCAGTGTGCGCGCGAGAGTGTTGACACGGGAAGTGAATTCGCCGTAGGTCAGCGACTCGCCTTCGAAGATCAGCGCTGTGGCGTCAGGGGTTTCGGCAGCCTGTTCACGGAACTGGGCGAGCATATCGCGCTGCCGGACGGGATGGTCGGTGCGGTTCCACTCGATGACCGCATCGTCGAGTTCGGCGCGTCCCGCAAGAGGGATATCCCACACGCACCGTTCCGGATCCGATCCGACGAACCGGTCGAAGAACTCGATGAAACGAGCGTGGTCGGCGCGGGACTGCTCCGAGCGGTACAGATTGGGATTGGACTCGAAGTCGATGTGCGTGTGAGCGCCGCCGCTGCGGTAGACATTGACACCGAGATCCTCGATCAGGCCGGTCGACAGAATGTTGATTCCGCCGACCATGTCGCCGAGCCGGACCTCGTTGTCGAACAACATGATGTTGACCCACGGCCCGAAGAACGTGGACTGCCCCACCGAACCCGCGTCGCGGTCGCGGACGATGTCCTCGTGCCGGTAACGCTGGTGGCGCAGCGCACCCGAGACGGCCGCCGCCGAGGCGGCGATGAGGTCGTGGACGGTCGTGTCGTCGGTGACGCTCAAGCGCAGCGGTACGACGTTGGAAACCATGCTGCCCGAACGACGCAGGACCGCGGTGGTGCGCGCCGCTACGGGCAGGCTCAGCACCACGTCGGTCTGCCCGGTCATCTGCGCGAGATATGCGGCGAAGGCAGCGACCACCGCGGTGGCAAGGCTGCCGCCTTCTCGGGCCGCGAGTTCGCCGACCCGCCGTTCGGTGTCCTCGGACAGTGCGGCGGTGTCGATGCGGCTGACCGGTGCGGGCGCGGCGGTGCGACCGGAGAGGCTGGTGGGTTCCTCGATCCCGTCGATCTGCCGGGCCCAGTACTCGCGGTCGTCGTGGAACCGTTTGGAGCCGCGGTACTCCATTTCGACGTCGTAGACCTTGCGCAGGTCCGACGCGCGATTCGGAGACGGCTCGACGCCCTCGACCGCCGCCGTGTACAACTCGGCGATGCGGGTCATGAAAGTGGCGGCGGCGAAACCGTCGAGTGCCAGATGGTGGACGCGGTTGTACCAGAAGTAGCGGCGTTCGCCGATGCGGAGCACGGTCGCGGCGATGAGACGGTCGCGCAATACGTCGACGGGACGACTGCGGTCGTCGCGCATCCAGTCGAGCGCGGCCTGCCGGGGGTCGTCGGCTCCGCTCAGATCGACGAAACCGAGCGGCGCTTCGAGCGAGGGGTCGACCAATTGGTAGGGCTGTGCCCCGACCTCGAGGAAACGGAGGAAGCCGGATCCCATCTCGAGCGCAGCACGGGCACTGGATTCGCGGAGCAGATCGACGTCGAGGTCGCCCTCGAGTTCGACGTACTGAGCAATATTGGCGGGCACTGTCGGGTCGACGTGCTGGGCAAACCACATCCCCAGCTGTGCAGGCGAGAGCGGGAACGCTCCGGGCGGCACCGCGCCCCCTGCGTTCTTCGCCTGCGATCCGCCTTTCCCGAGCGAGTCCAAATCCCCCAACCTTCCTCTCACCACCGGGCAGTTGCCCGCACTCCCGACACGAACATGCACGCAACCTCTCGGGATATCTGCGCATCAGGGGGTGATCGTTACGGCGTGGCCGGGCGGCAAGACATTCCGCAGGACCGGACGCAGTAGCGAACCCCGCCTGTCGGCCGAGGTGCCCGGAGCAGGTTACTTACCGGTCGGTACCGGAGCCCATGTCGTACACACCCGGAACAATCTACAGGGTTCCGACACAGGCCCCGGCTCACCGCGGGCAAGATCCGCCGAACGTCACCAGGCCACGGCGATGACCACGTTCACGATGCCGAGAATGCCGGCCGTGTGGGCGAGAGCCGCTGTCGAACCGGGATTCTTCTTCTCCTTCTTCAGGCCCACGATCGCGACCACGAGAATGACCAGGGCAATCAGCAGCTTGATGCCGATCTTCATATGGTTCAGCTCGACGGCGTCCTGAGCTTCGCGCAAGCCGACGAGCGCGATACCGGTCACGACCTGGAGGATCGCGCCGTGCAGCATGCCCACAACGACACGCGGCTGCTTGACGACCGCAAGCCACGAGCCGATGATGCCGGCGAGACCGATGAAGTGCAGAATGAGAAAAATCTTGATGGCGATGTCCATACCGGCAATCCGACCATTCCGGACCTGCAGAGTCCAGTTAGGTCACGCTTATAAGTGGTGTGCATCACCGCTGGTCGTGGTACCAGTCGATCAGTTCCGGTGCGTCGATTGCGGTGCGATCCACGGCACGTGACGGGTCGGCTCCCTGCAGAATTCGTTTGAGCGGCACCTCGAGTTTCTTCCCGGTGCGGGTGTGCGGGACCCCCGGCGCGGCGACGATCTCGTCGGGCACGTGCCGCGGGGACAGTTGCGCGCGGATCGCCGAACGGATCCGTTCCGCCACGCGGTCGTCGAGTTCCGTGCCGTCTGCAAGCACGACGAACAGCGGCATCCGGTACGAGCCGTCGGGCTGTTCGATTCCCAGGACGAGCGATTCGGTGACCTCGGGCAGACTCTCCACGACCTGATAGATGTCGGCGCTGCCCATCCGGACTCCCTGACGGTTCAGGGTGGAGTCGGAGCGTCCGTGCATGAGGAACGTGCCCCGGTCGGTGACGGTGATCCAGTCACCGTGACGCCAGACGCCCGGGTAGACCGAGAAGTACGACTCGCGGTACCGGCTGCCGTCCGGGTCATCCCAGAACCGGACGGGCATCGACGGCATGGGAGCGGTCACCACCAGTTCTCCGACACGGCCGCGCACGGCGCGGCCGTGCTCGGCGTACGCGTCCACGGCGACGCCGAGGCACGGCGCAGAGATTTCGCCCGGCCACACGGGCACTGTCGGCGCGGCTCCGACGAACGCCGACACCACGTCGGTGCCACCCGAGATCGACATGACCTGCACATCGGAGCCGACGTTCTCCGACAGCCACAGCGACCCCGACGCGGACAGCGTCGAGCCCGTGACGCCCACGGCGCGCAGGGCGGACAGATCGTGGTCGACGCGGGGCACCACCCCCGCCTCGGCGCAGGCCGCGATGTAGGCGGGACTGGTCCCGAGAACCGTGACGTGTTCGTCGGCAGCGGTCCGCCAGAGGCGGTCGATCTCGGGATGCGACGGCGCACCGTCGTAACAGACGATGGTCGCGCCCACGAGAAGTCCGGAGACGAGGAAGTTCCACATCATCCAGCTCGGACTCGTGTACCAGAAGTAGCGGTCGTGCGGACCGAGGTCGAGGTGGAGTGACAGTGCTTTGAGATGCTCGAGCAGGACCCCGCCGTGACCGTGGACGATGCCCTTGGGTGGTCCTGTCGTACCCGAGGAGAACACCACCCACAACGGGTGGTCGAAGGGAACCGCGACGGTGTCGAGGGTTGCGTCCTGCCTCAGGGCCGCCTCTTCCCAGTTCAGCACCGACGGGGACGTCGCGGTGGGTGGGGAGATCTCTCGGGCCGGCGCGCTGGGGACGACGACTGTCAGGCCGAGACCGGGTAGTCGGTCGCGCAGCCATGTCATTTCGTTCGTCCGGTCGTGCCACGTGCCCGCGTAGGCGTATCCGGTCGCTGTGACGAGGACTTTCGGCTCGAGTCGACCCAGCCGGTCGAGCGCAGCCGGAGCGGCATAGTCCTGCCCGCACGCGGCCCAGACAGCCCCGATACTCGCGGTCGCGAGCAGTGCGACGACGGCCTCCGGGATGTTGGGAAGGTAGCCGACGACCCGGTCCCCCGGTCCGACTCCGTGCTCCCGGAGCGTGGCGGCGAACGCGGCTGTCCGGCTACGGAGTTCCGACCACGTCATCTCGCTGCGGTGCCCGGCCTCGTCGAGGTGGACGACGGCCGGCCCGAGCGGCGGCCGATCACGGAAGACGTGCTCGACGAGGTTCAGCCGCGCACCGGGAAACCACACGGCTCCGGGCATGGCCGTGTCGGCGAGAGCCGGTCCGGGGTCGGTGTGCGACACCACCTCGAACCGGTCCCACACCGCTTTCCAGAAGTCTCCCGGGGCGTCGACCGACCATCGCCACAGCGACCCGTAATCGGGCAGGCTCAGTCCGTGACGCCGTTCGGCGAACCGCGCGAACTCCGTGATGTTCGCTCGCGCAACGGCGGCGTCGTGGGGAATCCACTGCGGCTGCACGGCAACTCACTTTCGGGGCCGAGGCGGAGACACGTCTGGCCCCGCCCGGTGTGGCCGGGCGGGGCACCTCGAACGGGTTACCGACTCCGCTCGCGGGTAGCGCCGGTGTAGATCAGGGTGAGGACCACGGCCACGATGATGCTGATGATCCATCGGATCCAGTCGATGCCGCTGGTGTTCTCGTTGCCCTCGGAGGAGATCAGGCCCCACAGCCAGTAGCCGATCAGCGCGCCGATGATGCCGATGACGATCGTGATGATCATGCCCATGGCCTGCTTGCCCGGGATCACCAATCTGGCCAGGATTCCGATGACCGCACCGAAAATGATCGTGCCGATAATTTGTCCCATGGTGAGCCCCTCTGCTGCGGCGCCGCCCGGTGGCTGCGCATCGTCGACGACTCTTTACCCACTCAGTGTCTGCCTTGAAACCGACGAAAGTGACCGGTTCGGCGCGGGTGCGGCCGAATTACTTGCCGCATCCGTGCCGAACGGCCGTCAGTTGTGCTCGGTCACGGTGGCCTCGATGATCGCCCGTGCCTGTTCGCGCATCTCGACCTTTCGCACTTTGCCGGTGACCGTCATCGGGAACTCGTCGACCACGTGCACATAACGCGGGATCTTGTAATGGGCGAGCTTTCCCTCGCAGAACGCTTTGAGGCTCGCCGCGTCGAGGGGGCGCTCCGAGCCTTCGCGCATCCGGACCCAGGCCATGAGTTCTTCCCCGTATTTCACGTCGGGTACCCCCACCACCTGAGCGTCGAGAATGTCCGGGTGGGTGTAGAGGAACTCTTCGATCTCGCGGGGGTAGATGTTCTCTCCCCCGCGGATCACCATGTCCTTGATACGGCCCGTGATGGATACGTAGCCGTCCTCGTCCATGACTCCGATGTCCCCGGTGTGCATCCACCGGGCCACGTCGATCGCCTCGGCCGTCTTCTCCGGCTGGTCCCAGTACCCCAGCATCACCGAGTATCCGCGGGTGCACAGTTCGCCCGGCACGCCGCGCGGGACCGTCAGACCTGTACCGGGATCGACGATCTTCACCTCGAGGTGAGGACCCACCCGACCGACCGTGGCCACCCGCCGCTCGATGCTGTCGTCGCTGCGGGTCTGCGTCGACACCGGCGAAGTTTCGGTCATGCCGTAGCAGATCGACACCTCGTTCATCCCCATCCGATCGATGACCTGTTTCATCACCTCGACCGGGCACGGCGAGCCCGCCATGATTCCGGTGCGCAGGCTCGCCAGGTCGTACCGTGCGAAATCGGGTTCCGCCAGCGCGGCGATGAACATCGTCGGCACGCCGTAGAGCGAGGTGCATCGCTCCTCCGCCACTGCGGTGAGTGTGGCCGCGGGATCGAAGGCCGGAGACGGCAGCACCATGGTCGCGCCGTGGCTGGTGCACGCGAGATTGCCCATCGTCATACCGAAACAGTGGTACAGCGGAACGGGGATACATACCCGATCCAATTCCGTGTAGTGGCAGAGTTCGCCGACGAAGAACCCGTTGTTGAGCACATTGTGGTGACTGAGCGTGGCGCCTTTGGGGAACCCGGTGGTCCCCGAGGTGTACTGGATGTTGATGGGATCGTCGGGAGAGAGCTGAGACTGCGCCTCGGTGAGCACCCGACGGTCGTCGGCGAGTGCGGCCCGTCCCACCTCGACGAGCTCGTCCCACCGCGGGGAGCCGAGCAGAACGACATCCTCGAGGTCGGGGCAGTTCGCCCGTACGGTCGCGATCATCTGCGCATAGTCGGATGTTTTGAATGCGGACGCGGACACCAGCATCCGGACGCCCGCCTGCTCGAGGACGTACTGCAATTCGTGCGAGCGGTACGCGGGATTGATATTGACGAGAATCGCGCCGATCTTCGCGGTTGCATACTGGACGAGAACCCATTCCCAGCAGTTCGGGGCCCAGATCCCCACCCGGTCACCCTTCGCGATGCCCGACCGGAGCATGCCGACAGCGACTGCGTCGACATCCGCTACGAATTCGGTGTAGTTCCAACGTTTCCCCGCGGCGCGGTCGACGAGCGCCTCACGGTCACCGAAACGCGCGGCGGTGCGGTCGAGGTTGTCGCCGACGGTGTCGCCGAGAAGTGGAACGTTCCAGGCGCCCTGGGAGTAGCTCGGCAGAGGATCGACGTTGGTGCCGGACATCGTGGTCTCCTTCGTGGCAGTTGATACGAAGGAAACGGTAGTGACCCCGGTCACTCACGACCACCCCCGAAAAGGGGGAAATGATGACTGCGGTCACACCCTCACAACGAGTACCAGGTCAGCGACCCGCGGCGCCCCTGAGTTCCTCCCGCATCTCGCCCCACACCGCGGAGTAGGAATCGATGTTGCCCGCGGTGGCCCATGCGAGCGCGCCCCCCTTGACCTTCTCCAGAGCTTCTGCGAAGAGATCCTGGTATCGCGACAGACGGGGAACGAACGCGGACACGTCGTCGAACAGCGCCTGCGCACGACGGTCGAAATCGAGCAGTGCGTCGATGAACCCGTCCGCCTCCGGCTCCGCGAGTAGCTCCGCGAGTTCGTCGTCCAGCGGGAGGAATTGATCGTGCAGGTCCGCGATCGAATCCTCGTCGATCGATACGCGTTCCGCCTCGAGTTGGCCGGTCAGCTCGTGAACCCCCTCGTCGGTGAGCTCGATGCCGTCACCGGCCGATCGCGCCTTGCCCTGCCGGACGAGGGCATCTACTGCGGCCTGGCCGGCCGCCACCGTCACTCCCAGGTGCGCGGCAACCACTTCCGCGGTGACCTGGTTCTTCAGGCGCACCGTCTGCAGCAGGGCCAGCTCATCCACGTTGCCCGCGAAGGCCATCGTCCACTCCTCACCGCCCGACGGGCGCCGAACATGCGGGGACCGATGCCCCCGCGTACCGCGGAATCCGGACGGATCCCGGTCCGATTCTGGCGTACCGGGGACGCGCGTGGGCGCGTGGGCACCGGTGGGAATTCGGCACCGGGGCGGCAAGGGGCCGTCAGGCCAGCGAATCGATATGCGCGGCGAGCACCGTCTGGGCGGACCTCGGGGTGTCACCGGCACCGACGAGCAGGTGCATTGCAAGACCGTCGACGACGGCGTGCAGACGCTCGGCTTCCAACCCGAGATCACGGTCCGGCGCGACGAGCCCCTCCGCGGCCAGACCTGCCAGTACGAGCTCACACCCTTCCCGCAGTGCGCGCTGCGCACCGATCGCGATCTGCCGCAGTTCGTCATGTCCGGGAGATTCCGCGATCAGCGCGAGATTGACCAGCATTTCGCAACGTCGGACCTCGTCGAGCGGAAGGAGTTCACCGAGCACGGCCCGCGCGCGTTCCTTGACATCGGCAATGCCGAGGTGGGCGGACACGCGCTCTGCGGCGCGGTCGTGAACCAGGCGCATCGAATAGCCGAGCAGTTCCGACTTGCTGCCGAAGACGTGCCGCACAGAACCCGTAGACAGGCCCGCCTCGGCCGCGACCTCCCGTATCGAGACAGCGCCGACCCCTTCGCGCAGGATCAGCCGCCAGACCGCCTCCGCTATTTCCTGCTGTCTCGCATCGTGATCGATCAGTTTCGGCACTGGACCATGCTAACACGGTCGTGCTAGCATCACTTTTTGTAAGCACGACCGTGCTACTTACGCTCTGCGTCCCCCGGAAGGGATCACCGTGAGCACCACACCTCGATACGCCGCACTCGACGTACTACGAGGGGTCGCGATTCTCGGCACCCTCGGTACCAACATCTGGATCTTCACCAACGTGGAAGGATTGGTCGGCTATATCAACGGCACCGGACGAGCGACCGGAAGCTGGTCTTTCGTCCAAGACGTGCTGCAACAGGTGACGCAGGGAAAGTTCCTCGGGCTCCTCACGATCATGTTCGGCATCGGACTCGCCATCCAGCAGCGTTCGGCGACCGGACGGGGACTTCCGTGGCCGGGTAAATACCCTTGGCGGGCAGGACTTCTCATGATCGACGGGATACTGCACTACTTCCTGTTCACCGAGTTCGACGTGCTCACCGGATACGCCGTCACCGGACTCGTCGTCGCGTTCGTCCTGGCTACCGGCATCCGCTCCCAGCGGATCTGGATAGCCTGCGCACTCGCTCTGCACGCCGCGATGCTCGCCGTCGTGGTAGCCGCACTCGCTGCGCTGCCTGCGAATCCGGGCAACCGGACGCTGTCCCCCAATCCTTATGCGGACGGCTCGTTCTGGGATCTGGTGGTCTTCCGTGCCGAGAACATCGCGCTGTTCCGGCTGGAAACGATCTTCATCCTGCCGCTGTCGATAGCTCTCTTCCTCATCGGCGCGCGGCTGCACCTGCGCGGCATCCTCGATCCGGATCAGGCCCGCCTCCGCCGCATTCTCATGATCGTCGGATTCGGTGTCGCGCTCCCGATCGACTTCGCGCTGGGCCTGTCCGGGTCCGACGCGGGTCTCGTCCTGGGCCGCTACGGCACAGCCCCGATCGTGGCTTTCGCACTCCTCGCAGCCGTCGCACACCGCTATGCCGACGGCCGTGCACCCGGCGCAGTCGGCACCGCTCTCAGCCCTGTGGGGCGAATGGCATTGAGCTGCTACATATTGCAGAACATCCTGTGTTCGACAGTGTGCTACGGCTGGGGATTCGGCATGGCCGCTCGCCTGGACGGCGACACGATCGTGCCGGCCACCGTGGCGCTGTTCGCCGCCGTCTGCGCGACGCTCATGATCGTCGCGCGCCTGTGGCTGGCCCGATTCGAGCGGGGTCCCGTCGAATGGCTGTGGAACGTGAGTTATCAGGCACTCGCGGGTGGACCGACCTCTCCGGCGACAGCATCCGGGCCGCCACCGGTCTCGTCGTCACGGTCCGGCCACTGAGGCACGGCGCATCCGGCCTTGGCGTCGGCCACCACGAGTGGCACCTGCGAGGCGCCCGGCCGGACGCCGCTCTCCCACTCCTTCCCGAGCACGACCGGCGACGTCGCAAGCGCGGCGTTCTCCGGCTCGGTGAATACTCTTCCCCGAGCAAGGAATCGGACACCCTCGGGCGTTTCGAGACTGAAGCCCGCTCCCCTTCCCGGAACCACATCGAGCACCAGACAGGTGTGCTTCCAGACCTCGAACTGCGACCCCGAGATCCACACGGGAACAGAATCGGCACCGGAAGGCGGATCGGGAAGCGTGCGCCCCACGCCGAGACGGAGGTCGAGCACACCGAGGAGCACATCCCGATCGCCCACCAGAAATTCACCTGCGGGAAAGCACATCGGCGACGACCCGTCGCAACATCCTCCCGACTGGTGGATCATCAGCGATCCGTTGCGGCCGGCCAAGCGGCGCAGAAGATCCACGGCCGCGACCGTGGCCGTCACCCGGGCTGGGACTGACACGGCATACCCTCTCTTTCACAGAAAACCGGTCGGCGCCCGCACTTCCCTGTACGAAAGGTGCGGGCGCCGAGAGCGATCAGAAGAATCCCTGGGCCTTCGGAGCGTAGGAGACGAGCAGGTTCTTCGTCTGCTGGTAGTGGTCGAGCATCATGTGGTGGTTCTCGCGGCCGATGCCCGACTGCTTGTAGCCGCCGAACGCCGCGTGGGCGGGGTACTGGTGGTACGTGTTGGTCCACACCCGGCCGGCCTGGATCGCGCGGCCGGCGCGATATGCGACTCCACCGTCGCGCGACCAGACACCGGCGCCGAGACCGTACAGCGTGTCGTTGGCGGTCGCGATCGCATCGTCGAAGTCCCGGAACGACGTCACCGACACGACGGGCCCGAAGATCTCCTCCTGGAAGATCCGCATCTTGTTGTGGCCCTCGAAGATCGTCGGCTGCACGTAGTAGCCGCCCGACAGGTCACCGCCGAGGTCGGCGCGTTCACCGCCGGTGACGATCTTGGCGCCCTCGCCTTTCCCGATCTCTATGTAGGACAAGATCTTCTCGAGTTGGTCGTTGGATGCCTGCGCACCGATCATCGTGTCGGTGTCGAGCGGGTTTCCCTGCCGTACAGCCTTGGTACGCACCGCAGCGAGGGACAGGAAGTCGTCGAAGATGTCCTGCTGGATGAGTGCGCGGGACGGGCAGGTGCACACCTCGCCCTGGTTGAGGGCGAACATGGTGAATCCCTCGAGTGCCTTGTCCTGGAAGTCGTCGGGAGCGGACATCACGTCGGAGAAGAAGATGTTGGGGCTCTTGCCGCCGAGTTCGAGGGTGACAGGGATGAGGTTCTGCGAGGCGTACTGCATGATGAGCCGCCCGGTCGTGGTCTCACCGGTGAAGGCGATCTTGCGGATGCGCGGACTCGAGGCGAGCGGCTTGCCGGCCTCGGTTCCGAAACCGTTGACGATGTTGACCACACCGTCGGGAAGCAGGTCGCCGATCAGCTCGACGAGATACAGAATCGACGCGGGCGTCTGCTCGGCGGGCTTGAGCACCACGGCATTTCCGGCTGCGAGCGCCGGGGCAAGCTTCCACACCGCCATCAGGATCGGGAAGTTCCACGGGATGATCTGGCCCACGACGCCGAGAGGCTCCTGGAAGTGGTAGGCCACGGTATCGGCGTCTATCTCGGAGATCGAGCCTTCCTGCGCGCGGATCGCGCCCGCGAAGTACCGGAAGTGGTCGATCGCCAACGGGATGTCCGCGTTGAGAGTTTCCCGGATGGGCTTGCCGTTGTCCCACGTTTCGGCGACCGCGACGGCCTCGAGGTTCTCTTCGATCCGGTCGGCGATCCGGTTCAGAATCAGCGCCCGCTCCGCCGGTGACGTCTTGCCCCACGCCGGGGCGGCGGCGTGCGCGGCGTCGAGAGCGAGTTCGATGTCCTTGTCGGTCGAACGTGCGACCTCGGTGAACGGTTGTCCGGTCACGGGAGTGATGTCCTCGAAATACTCGCCCGAAACGGGAGCCACCCATCGACCGCCGATCCAGTTGTCGTAACGGGACCGGAAGGACATCAGGGCATCGGGCGAACCGGGGCGGGCGTACTCGGGCATCGTGTTCTCCTGCGCGTCGGGGTGATCACCGTCGAGGGTGTGACCCCGGACACTACAAACGCCGGGGTTGCAACTAGGTTGCGAAGTTCCGGTCGAGCATCCGGATCTTCGCCTCGACCTGTGCGAACACGGTGGAGTCCGGGTCCAGGCATCCGAGATACGCACTCCACGCCGGCAGGTCTTCGCGGCCGTGAATCGATGCCGTCCAGCGGGCGAGCAGCGGCGCTGCACCCCGGCGCAGAAGCGCACCCCGGATTCCGGCATCCAACTCGTCGCCCACGTCGATCACTCCCGGCGCACCCGAGCCGGGAAGCACCCTGCCGGTGTAGAGGCGCACCGCGGTGTCGAGGTCCCCGCGATCCAGCGCAGCACGTACGTTCGCAACATCGGTGCGCAGCGCGCTCTGCACTCGATACGGCCGGGACGCGATCGTGTCCGGCCCGAGTACCCTACGCAGACGGGATATCTCGGCGCGCACCGTCACGGCATCGAGTTCGTTCTCGTCGAGCAGGACCGCAAGCCTCCGAGCGCCGACCCCTTCCGGATGCTCGCTGAGAATGAGCAGGATCTCGGCATGCCGTTGCGACAGCGCGAGCCGGTCGCGTCCGCGAACGAGCGTCGCACGTCCCGGGCCGAACGTCTCGAGTACGCCCGCGGCAGAAGATCGGGCACTCGCACCCTCGAGCATGGACAGGCGCAGTTCGGCTTCGGCAGCGGCAGCCGTCGCTCGCACGAGTTGTAAAACCTCCGGCGCCGCGACGCGCGGTCCGCCGGTGATGTCGAGTGCTCCGAGAATGCGGCCGCTGATGGGGTCGTGGACCGGGGCTGCCGAGCAACTCCACTCGTGCACGGCACGGTTGTAGTGCTCGGCACCGAAGATCTGCACGCAGCGATCGAGTGTGAGGGCCGTGCCGGGAGCGTTGGTCCCGACGTGCTCCTCACTCCAATCCGCGCCCTCGGCGAAGTTCATCGCCAGCGCCCGGTCGCGGGCGTCGTGGTCTCCCTCGATCCACAGCAGTCGTCCCCGCTCGTCGCTGATCGCGATCAGCAGTCCGCTGTCGGCGGCATCTTCCACGAGAAGCTTGCGGACGACCGGACGGATCATCGCCATCGGGTGTTCCGCGCGGTAGTCCTCGAGATCCTTGCCGGTCAGCAACAGGGGTTGCTCGATGACGTCGGGATCGATCGCCCTGCCGAGGCTACGGAGCCACGAGTCGCGCACTACGGGGCGTACAGCCGCGGGTGCCGCAAGCGCAGCAGACCGCTCTCTGCTCGACGCTGATCCCACCACAGCCGTATGGACTTCCGACAGTCGACGGGCGTGCGCTTCTGCGTCGTCCCCAGGATGCAGCGCCATCCACGAAATGGCTTTCGCTCCCGCACGGTCGATCATCTACCGCTGTCCTCCTCGCGTTCCGCCGGGGGCCACTGTAGTGCAGATCACAGCGGGTCGGTGTCATCGCACTCGGGGGCACCCTGGCGGACGCGTGCCGGATTCAGAGAGCGTCCGCGACACGCCTCGCCAGCATCACGACCGTGGCATGCGGGCCCCGGCTGGGCACCTGCGGGAACACGGAGGTGTCGGCGACGAAGAGACGCTCGGCGCCGTGCACCCGGCACCGGTCGTCGACGACCGCCGAATCGTCCGAACCCATCCTGCACGAGCCCGACAAGTGCTGGGACGTACCGAGATGCGCCGCGAGCCACTCGTCGTCCACGTCCGCTGCGCCCGCCTGAACACTGTGCGGGTCCACGACCCCGTCCATCGCCGCGAGCAGGTGGACCGCCGATGCGACCCCGTGCCGGAGCGCTGCACGATCGCGAGGGTCGTCCAGGTATCCGTAGTCCAGGAGAGGCGCGGCGTACGGGTCGCGTGCGTCGAAGATCAGGCGCCCGCGACTGCGCGGCCGGGTGAGGACGACCCCCAGCACAGGTACGGCAGCGCCACTGCCCGGTACGGAGTCGGCGAACGGAGCCGTGTAGGGACGCAGTTCGAGTTCGCCTGTGTGCAGGACAGTTTCGAGTACAGCCGCACCGAGAGGCAGATCGCTGCGGTACCGGTACGGAACGGCAACTTCCGGATGGTCGGTAAATCCCGTACCGACCCCGGGAAGGTCGACGACGGGCGCGACGCCGAGCGTGGCGAGTTCGTCCGCGGGCCCGATGCCGGAGAGCAGGAGAAGGCGGGGACTTTCGACCGCACCGGCGCACAGCACGACACTTCCCGCCTCGATGAACGTGACGCCGTCACCGCCGTCCACCTCCACCCCTACCGCCTCGGCACCGGACATCACCACCCTGCGCGCCCGCGTACCGGAGCACACGGTCAGATTCGGGGAGGCGAGCGCGGGCATCAACGACGAGAGTGCCGGTCCCATGCGTACCCCGTTCGCGATGTTGAGGGGAACGCGTCCCACCCCGACCGGACCGGGCGCGTTGAGGTCCTCCACCGGAAGATGGCCCGCCGCCACAGCGGCATCGTGGAACGCGCGCGCCACGGGGTGCAGACGGGACCACGGGGTTCGCGACACCGGTACCGGTCCGGCGGCGCCGTGCCACTCGTCGCCGAAGTCCGAGTCATGCTCGATGAGCCGGAAGTACGGCAGCACGTGGTCGAACGACCATGACGGGGGCCAGGCGTCGAAATCTCCCGGGCGCCCGCGGACGAAGTAGCCGCCGTTGACCGCGCCGGAGCCTCCGAGCACCCGGCCCCGGGCGATCGTGCCGGGCCTCCCGGCCAGGAGCACCGGATATTGCGCAGTCCAACGACTTTCAGGCCCGACGGGAAGCCTCGAGGCGTCCAACAGTTCCGGTGGCGCGGTACCGGTGCTCGCGTAGCCGGGACCGCTCTCGAGCAGCACGACGGTGCGGCCCGGGCGTCCGGCGAGGGTGGCGGCAAGTGTGCATCCGGCGCTCCCACCCCCGACCACCACGATGTCGGCGCGCGCCGGAATCACGTCAGGACCGGATATCGGGCATCAGCGCCGCGGGATCGCGGGCGTCGACGACCCCTTTCCAGAGCCCGGCGCCGTAGGCGAGGTCGTCGAGGCGCTTGTAGAAGACGTACCGCACCGGGTCGAGCCCCCCGCCCTCGCGGTGCGAATACCAGTCCCACATGCCTTCTGCCACAGCGAAAGCCACCACCGCGCGCCGCACTTTCGACGACAGCACCGCCGCAACGAATGTGAGCGGCCAGTAGTGCCGGCAGACGGCGGAGGCGACCTGCCACATACCGCCCGCGAAGCTCTGACCGGTCAGCACCGCTGCGATGCGCGTCGGGCGGTCGAGTTCGGCGAACATGCGGCGCAACCGCACGAGCGTGACGAATTGGGTCAGTACCGCGACGACGACGCCGAACCGGGTCATCGTGGCGACGGCCGAGCACGCGAGAAGGGTCCAGACGGACATCGCCATCGGGGGCACGGTACCGGGGTGTCTCGCTTCCAGCGGCGCCGCCCCGGTTCCGTAGAAGACCTTGCGGGAGAACCATTCCGGGAAACTCACACGATGATCGTGGGCAACCCGCGCAACCGGTTCGTACCGGAGTCGCCATCCCTCGCTCCGGAGGCGGCGGCACACGTCGACATCCTCCGCGACGTGCATCGACTCGTCGAAACCCCCGCACCCGGCAAGTGCCTCGCGGCGGACCACCATGGCGGCGCTGGGGACGTAGGACACCGGGCTACCTGCCACAACGGGGGCTTCCCGGCGGCCGAGGTCCAACGACGAGCGGGCGTGCTCGTAGCGTGCCAGCGCTCCGTTGTCGGGATCGAGAGCCACGATGCGGGGCGCGACGAGCGCCACGGCCGGATCGCTGAAATGGCCGAGCGACGCCTCGAGCCACCCGATGCGCGGAACGACATCGGAGTCGAGGAATGCCACGAATTCTGTTTGTGCTTCCCGCAATCCGATGTTTCGTGCTGCGGAGGGTCCGCGCGATGCCTCGAATCGAACCACGCGGACCCGCGGGTTGTCCGGCCAGTCGATCGGCATGTCGGAGCCGTCGTCGACCACGATGACCTCGAGGCCGGGAAGCGCTTGCAGCAACCGCCGCACTCCCGCCGCATTGTTCCGGACGGGAACGACCACCGTGACGTCCGCGGTGGAGGGCAGTCGCGTGGGACGCGGATTACCGACACCGGAGTCGAGCAGGCGCCGGGCGACCACCGCGGTTCGGGAGTCGACGACCTCGAGGTGATCGCCGTCGATCATCGCCGCGGCGGCGGGCGCCAGTTTGAGCATCCGGGTGGGCGAGCCTCCGATGAGTACGCGCCCGCCGGCGAACCGCCGGACCCGCGGATCGATGCGCACCCCGAATCCGTCGGGTAGCCGTCCACCGGGAGTCTGCGCCAGTTCGGGTGTTGTCGCCTGACTCACCGAAGTCCCCCCTCCGTGCCCGGTTCCCACCGAGCGACCTGCGATGCTGCACGTTCCGTCAGGTGTGCGAACAAGCGGGCCCCCTGCGCTGCAGTTGCGGTGGTGGGATCGCCGAGAACCCCGTTCGCCGACACCGAAACCATACCGGCTTCACGCAGTTGTGGCATCAAAGTGGAGATCGGATCTGTGTTCCCGGCAACCGCGCTCGCCATATCCACCGCGTTCGGGAAAAGGTGCAACATCAGACTCGTTTCGGTCACCCCCGCGTGGGCGTCGGCGCCCGGCACCGCGCACGGGAGCCAGGCCACGTCGCGCCCCTCGTAGCGCAGCAGCGACACTGCTTCGGCCAGGGCATATGCGTTTCCGCCGTGCCCGTTGACGAACAGCACCCGGGAAGCCCAGCGGCAGATAGAGCGCCCGTACTCCACGAACACGGTGCGCAGCGCCTCTGCTCCGATGGACACCGTTCCCGGAAAGTCCTCGTGCTCGCCGCTCGCGCCGTTCGCGAGCGGCGGGGCCCCGAGGGCGTCGGGGAGTGCCTCGGCAACGGCCGGGGCGGTCCGGGGTTCGGTTTCGCGGGGGAGATGCGGGCCGTGTTGTTCGAGCGATCCCACCGGTACCGCGACGGTCCACCGCTCCGGTTCGACGTGGGTCCAATAGGCGCCGGCTAGATCCCGTATCACCGGTCCGATGCTAGTGCGTCGGACAGCCCGCACCGCGAGCGCGTGGTGTCACACCAGCAAGCGAGGTATTTCCCGATTCCAGTTCTCGGAGTAGACGCGCCGCTTGCCGTGGATCTCGTCGGACTCGTACGCATCCAACTGTGCTGTGATCACGAACTCGTCCGGTGTCGATGTCAGCACCGTCCGGGTCCGCACCTCCGTCTGCCAGTCCCCTCGACCGAGATAGCGCACGGTCTGGGTCTCGCCGCGCGCCGACTCCACGTCGTTCCCCTGGAAGCTGAACCACTCGGTCGTTGCGCTCCGCATCGTGGTACCGGTGTCTTCGACGAAGAGTTCTCCCTGGTCGTCCTTGATCTCGAGTGTGGTCACGCCGGTTTCGAGATCGCGCGAGGTCCGCCAGTGGTGTTCGCCCGGCTCGACCCGTGTGACGGCGGAGGATTCCGCACCTTCGGGCTCACCGAACGCGGGCAGCGCCGAGTCCTCGGCGTCGCGTCGCGGACGCACGGGCAGGCTCAGACGGCTTTCGCCGGTGGTCACCGTGAGGGTCGCGAGTTCGGGCGCCGGCCACACCAGCGGAAAGTACGAGGTGGACAACGACAAGCGGATGCGATGGCCTGCCGGGAACTCCTGCGCCATCCCGTTGAGCTTGACGCGCACCCGATACTTGCGACCCGGCTCGAGCGGCTGCGGGTCCGCGCTGCCGTCACGATGCGTGAGGTTCAGCAGACCGTAGGTCACTCGCGTCGCCTGGCCGTCCGGAGCGACATCGCTGAGCCTGGCCGCGACCATCGCCACCGGCTTGTCGGCACTGATCTCGAGATCGAGCTTCGGCAGGCCGACCACGTCGAGCGGTTCGTCGAGGGCTTCGGTTTCGAAAACGAGTGCGCCGCCGTCCTCTTCCCGCTGATCGGAGGGCAGGTCGGGAGTGGCCGCGTACGAGGCCCACTTGCCACCCGCCATCCCCAGGCTCAGCGGTGAACACACCGCCAGGTCCCGGCGCTCCACGGCGTCCGGATCGGCGTCCTGGTCCAGTCCGAAGCGCGTGAGCGAGTACTCGCGGCTCTCGATGCCCGGCGCGGGCCACGACGGCTCGGAGATCCATGTACCCGGCCGCTCGGGGTAGCGCGGGTGCGGCGGGACGCTGCCCTGCTTCCACATGCGGAGCATGGGTTCGTCCATGATGCCGTTGTCGATCCCCTTGAGCCAGTAGTCCCACCACCGGACGACCTCCTGCAGGAACCCGATCTCCGGACCGGGCACTCCCTGGTGCGGGTACTTGTGACCCCACGGTCCGATGAGTCCCTTACGAGGGACGTCGAGGTTCTCCATCAGCCGGAAGATCGCGTTGGTGTAACCGTCGGCCCAGCCGCCCACCGCGAACACGGGACATTGCACGTCCGCGTAGTTCTCGTTGACGGAGGCACGCTTCCAGTAGTCGTCCCGATGTTGATGCTCGAGCCACTTCTCGACCCACAGTCCGCTGCCCTGCAATCGTTCGTGCCACATCTCGCGCCACCGGTCGCCGACGATCGCCGGGTCCGGCGCCATGCTGTTGAAGGCGAACATCACGGTGGCTTCGGACAGGTTGTCCGACAGCAGGCATCCACCCATGTAGTGCATGTTGTCGACGTACAGATCGTCGGTGGCGGACGCGCTGATGATCGCTTTGAGTGCCGGTGGCCGCTTCGCGGCAACATGGAGGCTGTTGAAGCCTCCCCACGAGATACCCATCATGCCGACGTTGCCGTCGCACCAGGGTTGCTGCGCGGCCCACTCGATCACGGCGCACGCATCGTCCTGCTCGGTAGGGAGGTACTCGTCCTCGAGTACCCCGTCGGAGTTGCCGCTGCCGCGCAGGTCCACCCGGATACAGGCGTATCCGTGGCCGGCGATGTACGGGTGGTTGAGCTCGTCTCGCGCTCGGGTGGTATCCCGGTGCCGATACGGAATATATTCCAGCACAGCGGGAACCGGGTTGCTCTCGGCTCCGTCCGGAAGCCAGATGCGAGCCGACAGCCGACAGCCGTCGGGCATCGTGATGAAGGTGTTCTCGATGACGCGAACACTGTGGGGAAAGGATGTCACTGTCTGCACGAGTACCTTCCTGTCGATCGGTTGAACAAGTCGCAGGCAGGAAGGGCCTAGTCGGAGATTTCGTCGATCCCGAACGGCAGCAACTCGGTCGCACGATCGAAGTACTTCTCGAGCCCGCCCACGTCGTCGGCACCGATGTACAGGGTCGCGAGGACCGTCCGGTAGCCGTCCTGGTTGGGCAGTTCGGACAGCCGGTCGCCTACCCGAACCTTGATGTCCACCACCGTATCCGGGATCTCCTCGCAGACTCGGGCGAGATCGTCGGCGCTGGGGACGCTGCGCACGATACCGTCGGAGTAGTAACCGACGTGGCACTGAGCCGCGTGGCGGAACTTGCCCTTGCGCGGTTCGATGCGCGGTTCCACGCCGAGCGCGATATCGATCGCCACCTCGTGGTTCGACGTTCCGTCGACCTTGACGAAAAGGTCACTGTGCGACTGCGAGATGCGGGTGTTGACCTCGATGAGCGACAGCTTTCCCGTCTTCTCGTCCCACATGAACTCCGTGTTGAAGCAACCGTTGTCGAAACCGACGTGACGCAGGTACCGCTCCGTCAGATCGATCATGCTTTGCTGCACATCCTCGGGGACCGACTGTGCCGGGTAGTCGAGCCTGTCGAAGCTGTGCCCTGCCGCATCCTTACGCATGTCGAAGAAGCCGTGAATGCGGTACTCGCCGTTGAACATCGTGCCTTCGGGCGCGACCTGGATACCCGTGATGATGTCTTCGGCGAGGCACATGTTGCCGCCGACTCCTTCGAGTTCGGGCGGCAGTTCCACCAGGGACAGCACTTCGTCGAACGCGTCCCCGACCCGGCCGATCTCGGCACGGATCTGCTCGAGTGCAGCGGCGAACTCCTCGGCGCTGTTGATCTCGAATCCGAGTTGCGACGAGTGGGACTTGATCGGCTTGACCCAGAACGGGAAGGAAAGGTCGATCGAATCGAGCGCGTTGTCGTCGAAAGGATCGAAAACCGCGAAGCCCGGGACACATTCGGGAATGCTCTTCCGCTGCTCGATTCGGCTCCACGCCTTGTGCTCGCACTGGAGAATACTGCGGAGTGTCGGCGCGGGCAGGCCCCGTTCGGCGGCGAGAATCGGAGCGAGCACGCTCGTCGGGAAATCCCAGTGCGCGACGATCCCGTCCACGCTGCCGTCGAACTCGTCGAGTTCGCGGCGTGCCCGGTCGAGCAGGTCTCGGAACACATAGGTCTCGGGCTCGACCAGTGACTCGTAATCCAGAAGGCCGTGGAACCGGAGTTCGTCGGCGTTCGAAAGAGTGTCGAGCTTGTCACGCTGCTGATCGGTCAGGGCCGGGATGAATATGTTCTTGTGCATCACCAGTGGGTGCCCATGCAACGATTCGATAAACATCTCCCGCAAATGCCCAGCAACACCGCCGAGTGTGTTTGTCCGGTTGACCGCCGGGCGAGTCCCGTCGGAGGATCGTGGGCACGAGGGACAGGCGGGAGGATCGGCGCCGGTCGCGCCACGGCCGGCACGTACTCTCGTCTGGTGCAGATCGAACCTCGTCCCTTGGACGACCCGGACGTGCAGGCCCTCATCGACGAGGTTCAGCTCGAGTACGTGCGTCGCTACGGCGGGCCCGACCACACCGAACTTCATCCGGAACAGTTCGCACCCCCACGCGGGCTGTTCCTGCTCGCACATTCCGGAACTGCGCCGCTGGGCATCGGAGGCTGGCGCGCGTACGACGCGGGGCATCCCGGTCTGCGCGACGGCGACGCGGAGATCAAGAGGATGTACGTGCGTGAGGATTCGCGGCGACGCGGCATCGCGCGGCGCCTGCTCGACGCGCTGGAGCGAACCGCAGCGGACGCGGGACGTCGCCGGATGGTGCTCGAAACCGGCACTGCGCAACCGGAAGCCATCGCGATGTACACCGCAGCCGGGTACGCCCCGATGCACGAGCGGTTCGGCGTCTGGGCCGACTCGGAGTCTTCGCTGTACTTCGCCAAGGGATTGCCTCGCATCCGGCTCGCGGCGGAGGCAGAACTACCGTTGCTCCAGGACATCGAACGGGCGGCGGGCGAACAGTTCGCTGAACTGGGCATGACCTTCGTCGCGGACGACGCCCCGCCGACGGTCGCGGAATTGCACCGTTATCTCGCCGCGGGCCGGAACTGGGTGGCGTTCGACGAAGGCGGTGCGCCGGTGGCGTACCTGATCGCCGAACCGGTCGACGACGCGCTCCACATCGAGCAGGTCTCGGTGCATCCCGGTCACGCTCGGCGCGGCGTCGGTCGCGACCTGCTCGCCCACGCCGCCGGGTGGGCTCGCGATCACGGGTACAACGCCATGACGCTCACGACCTACCGCGACGTTCCCTGGAACGCGCCCTATTACGAACGTCTCGGCTTCCGCATTCTCGGCGACGGAGAACTCACCCCGGGGCTGCGCCGGATTCGCGCACACGAAACGGAGCTGGGACTCGACTACCGTCCACGCGTTGCGATGCGGCGCGAACTCGGTTCGTAGGCACCGCACACTCGAACGCGGTGTCACACCGCGATCGCTGCGGCATCCCCCTCGAGGATCGCGTTGTGCGCGCGGCGCGGGGTCACCGCGTCGCCGACGCGGTACACAGGAATGCTGCTGTCGCACAGTTGTTTCCAGAGTTCGTCCACGGATTCCTGATGGGCGACGACCACCACGGCGTCGGCCACGAAGGGCCGAGCCGTGCCGGTCCGGTGATCGACGAGCGACACGACCGTCGCGTCGTCGGCGTCCACGACTCCCGTAACCATCACGTCGGTGATCTGCGTGATCCCCGCAGCATGGGCGCGACGCGTCCATCCGTCCATATCGAGGGTGAGGCCGAGATCCTGTCCGACGATCATGCCGCCGGTGCACACCGTCACGGTGCAGCCACGTCCGGCGAGAAGTTCGGCCACCGACGTCGCCTGATGAAAACCCAGATCGTCGACCACGAGCACCCTCCCCTCCGGATCGGCGCGACCCTCGAGCACGTCGCGGACGTCCACGACCTTCGCGGAGTCTCCGGCCCAGACGGGCCGCTGAGGCCGGGCACCTGTCGCCACGATCACGGCGTCGGGCCGGTAGGCGCGGACGAAGTCGGCGTCGACCTCGAATCCGGTCCTGATCTCGACGCCGGCCCGAGCGCATTCCGCCTCGAGGCTCGTCACCATCCCTGCCAGTTCGCCGCGGTGCGGTGCGGTCGCCGCGGCGCGAATCTGCCCACCCGTCCACGGCTCTCGCTCACACAGGATCACGGAGTGCCCGCGACGAGCGGACGTAGCGGCAGCCTGTAGTCCGGCCGGTCCACCACCGACCACGAGCACCCGGCGGCCCGGCATCCGCGGCGCAGGCAGGGGCGTGGATTCGCGGCCCGCGCGCGGGTTCACCGTGCACCCGATCCACCGGCCCAGACCGACCCGCCCGATGCATTCCTGGTTGCAACCGATACACGGCCGCACCTCCGCGTCGCGTCCACCGAGAGTCTTCCCCGCGAAGTCGGGGTCGGCGATCTGTGCCCGCACCGCACCGACGAGGTCGCAGACCCCCTCTGCCAGCGCGGAGCGGACCTGGCCGGGTGTCGTGAACCGTCCGACGCCCACAACGGGTAGCGACACAACCGCGCGGAACGCAGCGGGCACGAACAAGGAGTATCCGTGCGGCGTGGACATCGGCGCTTCGACGAGATGGAGCGTTTCGGTGGCCACACCGACCGACGTGCTGAGGTAGTCGACGGCATCCGTCGCATCCAGCATGCGCGCGACCTGCACCGCATCGTCGATGCCGATCCCGCCGGCGGTGCCGTCGTGGCCGCTCAGACGCACCCCCACGATGTACTCGTGCCCCAGCACGGACCTGACCGCGGCCACGACCTCGAGGAGCAACCGGGCACGACCGGTCGGATCGCCACCGTAGCGGTCGGTGCGGCGGTTGGTCCCCGGTGCGAGGAAGGCGCGCAGGATCGACGCCTGCGAGCACTGGATCTCGACACCGTCGAATCCGCCGTCGGCACACCGCCGCGCGACCGCCGCGTAGCCGGCGGTCAGTTCGGCGATCTCGTCGCCACCGATCGCCGCCGGCACTTCCCGGAACAACGCGTCGGGTTCCGGTCCCGGTGCCCACAACGGCCGGCCCGTGTACATCGAGCTTCCTTGTGCACCGTTGTGGTTGAGCTGAGCCAGGATTCGTGTGCCGTGCGCGTGCACCGCGTCGGTGAGGCGGCGGTACCCGGGTAGCACGGCGGGATCCCAGCCCCGTATCAGCTTCTCGTACGGCCGATCCGAGCGATGCACCGTGTGTTCCTCGGTGACGATCATCGCTGCCCCGCCGCGTGCTCGCGCCGTGTAATACGCGATGTGCTGGTCGGTGATCTCCCCGTCGACCGCGAAGTTCGTCAGGTGGGCCGGGAAAATGATCCGGTTGCGCAACGTGGCCGGACCGATCCTGAGGCTGTTCCCGGGATCGGGACCGGCCGTGTTGCGCGACACCGGCTAGACCTTGGAGTTGCCCTGGTCGAGCGCCATCTGGCTGCCCGTGATCGTCTTCGCACGATCGCTCGCGAGGAACAGCACCGCGTCGGACGTGTCGTCGGGATCGGCGATCGGCTTCTCGGTGAGGATGGGTGCGAAGTTGGGGAGCCAGCCCGGGAAGCGCTCGAACATCTTCAGCGACCCCTGATCGGTGCCCATCGGGGTCTTCACGCCGTACGGGTGGATCGAATTGACGCGGATGTTGAACTCACCCAGTTCTTTCGCAGCAGCCTGGGTGATGCCGACGAGACCGAACTTGGCAGCGCCGTAATGTGCCTGTCCGGGCATCGCCTTCAGTCCGGCGACGGAACTGACGACGATGATCGAACCGCCGTTCCCGGCTTCGATCATGGCGGGCGCCGCCGCCTTCAACGTCTTGAACACGCCCGTGAGGTTGATGTCGACGAGTTCTTCGAACTGCTCGTCGGGCATTTCCCAGAATCGGTTCCAACTGCAGATGCCGGCGTTCGCGACAACGACATCGAGCCGTCCGAACTGCGCGACACCCTCGTCGACCGCAGCGCGCAGAGCGGCACTGTCGCGGACGTCGGCGATGCGAGCGACGATCTTGCCCCCGGCCTCCTCGACGAGTCGGACGGTCTCACGGAAGTCGTCTTCGGTCGCCTGCTCGTAGGTGATGTACTCCGATACCGGCTTCGCGACGTCGATGCCGATGATCGACGCTCCTTCCCGGGCGAACCTCAGGGCGTGGTTACGCCCTTGGCCTCGCGCGATACCGGTGATGAAGACAACCTTGCCGTCGAACTCGCCCATGGAGATCCTTCCAGATCGGTCTATGCAACAGGTTACAGTTCCGAGGCGAGACGGTGCCCCTCCCGGATCGCGTCCCGCACCGTCCGAGGAGCGATGCAGTCACCGATCTCATCCAGCCCCGGACGGCGCGATCTGTCATCCGGTAGTCCCACTGAGCAGTCCACGAGTGCGGCCGCACGCACGGTGACCTCCGATTCGGTTACTCGATGGACGAGACGCACCCCCGACGAGTCGACCGCGCGCACCCCGACGCCGAGGTGCCGCCGCACGCCCGCACGCTGCAACCGGACGTTCGCCGCGACCAGATCGCCGGTGGGCGCCAGCCTCGATCCCGGTATGGGGTCCGGCGTGGCGTAGTGGACCGCGCGCCCCGGCGCGACGAGGTGCTCCGCGACAGCGACACCGAGCCGGCCGCCTGCGGGATCCCAGACGACGACATGATCGGGGACCGTGTCCGGGTGGTCGAGGGCATACGCGGCCGTGACGTAGCGGCCACCCC
>NZ_JAXION010000047.1:0-30395 GCF_049311045.1 Rhodococcus sp. 7Tela_A2
GGCGGGGGGGGGCCGCCCCCCCCCCCGCCGCACGGGGGCCCCCCCCCCCCCCCCCCCCCCCCGGCGCCCGGCCCCGGGAGTCATGGGTGACACCTCACCCGGACTGAGCGGACTTCTCGGCTTCCTGCGCCTGGGCCACCTCTTCGGAGGTGAACCGGATGAAGAACGCCGCGATGCCGGCGATCACCGCGCACGCGGCGCATCCGACGAGGGCGAACATGTATCCCTCACCCTGCGCGGTGAGTTGCGCGGCGGTCATGTCCGCGACCGCGCCGGACGTGCCTCCGAGCGACATCGTCTTCGAGGTGGCCAGCGCGCCGATGACGGCGAGGCCGAGCGGTCCGCCGAGCGTCTGCGCGACCTGCGCGATGGCGGACAGCGGCCCGATCTCGTGCGCGCCGACGCCCGCGATGGCGCACAGCGGAAGCGGGACCACGGCCAGACCCACTCCGAACCCGACGACCAGCACCAGCACGAACAGCGTCGGGAAGTACCGCACCGTCTCGTCCATCGTCGACCCGTAGAGCAGGCTCAGGGTCATGATGACGGCACCGGTGACCACGAGCCACCGGGGCTGCACCCGCGCCGCGAGCTTGGACGAGGCCGCGGCCGCTCCCCCGAGACCGAATGCGAACGGCACGAACGCGAGGCCCGCCTGCAGCGGTGTGTAACCGAGGACGTCCTGCACGAACAACGCGACGAACGCCGCGAGGCTGAACATCACCGCGCCGGCGAAGAAGATCGCCACGAAGGTCGCCACGCGGTTCTTGTTGCGGAACAGCACGAAGGGCAGGAGGGGGTTCTCGGCACGGCGCTCGACCAGCAGGAAGATCCCGAGCAGGACGACGCCGGCAGCGAGCGCACCGATCACCGCGGCGCTGCCCCACCCGAGTTCGGGACCTTCGGTGAGGCCGAACACGATGCCGGTGCATCCGAGCGTCGCAAGAATGGCACCCGGAACGTCCAGCGCCAGACGTTCGGACGACGTTTCGCGCAATGCACCGAGGGCCAGTACGACGATCACGACACCGATCGGGACGTTGATGAGGAAGATCCATCGCCACGACACCTGCGTCAGCGCCCCACCCAGGATGAGCCCTGCGATCGATCCGACGCCGGTCATCGCCGCGAAGACCGCGATGGCCCGGTTACGGGCGGGACCGGCGGCGAACGTGGTCGCCACGAGCGCGAGCGCCGTCGGTGACGCGATCGCGGCGCCGACTCCCTGGAGCGCACGCGCACCGATGAGCATCGCCTCGTTGGTGGCCAGACCGCACAGCAGCGACGCGAACGTGAACAGGCCCACGCCGGCGATGAACATCCGTTTGCGCCCGAAGCTGTCTCCGAGGCGGCCGCCGAGCAGCATCAGCCCACCGAACGCGAGCGCGTACGCGGTGAGGACCCAATTCCGGCCGGCGTCGGACAACCCGAGTTCCGCCTGCAGTGGAGCGAGAGCAAGGTTGGCAACGGTGCCGTCGAGCACCACCATGAGCTGCAATCCGCTGAGGACCAGGGTGGCCAGAGCGAGTGCGCGAGCGGTCATGGGGTGCGCGGCGCCGGAGGCGTGTGCGGTATCCGAGGTGTGTGCCACGGGGTCCAACGTTACCGACCTTCCGGACCGAACCCGGCGACCGGACCGATGACGATGATGGCGGGTGGACGGGTCCCCTCTTCGCGGACCCGGGCGGCGACGTTGCCGAGATCGGTCCGGAGCACCCGCTGGGTGGCCAGGGTTCCTTCCTGAACCACCACCACCGGGGTGTCGACGGGCCGGCCCCCGGCCGTCAGGGCGTCGGCGAACTTCTCGATGCGTTCGACGGCCATGAGCAGCACGAGCGTCCCCCGGAGTTTCGCGAGGGCACTCCAGTCGGTGAGCGAATCGGGATGGTCGGGCGCGACGTGCCCGCTCACCACGACGAACTCGTGTGTCACCCCGCGATGGGTCACCGGAACACCCGCGGCGGCCGGCACCGAGATCGCGCTGGTGATGCCCGGGACGACTGTCACCGGTATTCCGGCGGCGGTGCACGCCTCGAGCTCTTCGTATCCCCGTCCGAAGACGTAGGGGTCGCCACCTTTGAGCCGGACCACGAACTTTCCGGCCTTCGCCCGATCGATCAGCGTGTCGTTGATGACCTGCTGCGCCATCGCGCGGCCGTACGGCAGCTTGGCCGCGTCGATCACCTCGACGTGCGGATCCAGTTCGGCGAGGAGTTCCTGGGGGGCGAGATGATCCGCCACCACCACATCGGCACGGGCCAGCAACCGGCGGCCCCGAACGGTGATGAGGTCCGGATCACCGGGTCCACCGCCGACCAGCGCCACGCCGACCGGTTTCTGCGCCGCGTCGTCGGCGACCTCGGACAGCGCCGCGCCCGCGAGGGCGTCCCGGATGGAGGTGCGCACTGCCGCGGACCTGCGATGGTCGCCGCCGGCGAGGACTCCGACGGAAAGCCCGTCGTAGCGAGCGGTCGCGGGTGTGACGGCACTACCTTCGCGTGCGCTGTCGGCGCGCACGCAGAAGATCCGGCGGCGTTCCGCCTCGGCGACGATGGCGGCGTTGGTCTCGGGCTCGTCGGTGCAGGCCATCGCGTACCAGGCGTCTTCGAGGTCGCCGTCGCGATAGTCGCGGATGTCGAGCGAGAGACGGCCCTTCGTGGCCATGCTCTCCACCGCGGGTGTGGCGGCCCGTGCCACGACGTGGACATCGGCGCCCGAGGCCACCAGCAGGCCCAGACGACGTTGCGCAACGCTGCCGCCGCCCACGACCACCACACGTCGTCCCCGAAGGTCGAGCCCCACCAGGTAATTGGTCTCGTCGTCGGCTACCGGCACCGGCATTCCCCATCTCTCGTGTCGAAGCGAACCGTCGAGAGATCAACCCCGGGAGCGCTCCTCGTCTCGCCCGCCCGTCGCGGACGAGTGCGGCCCGGCTCGGAGCCGGGCCGCCATATCCGTGCCGCGGATCAGACCGCGGCGGCTTCCATGGGTGCGACCTGACCGCGACCCGGAACGACGTCGAGCTGAAGCGTCTTGGTGGTGTGGTCCCACACCTGACGGAACAGATCCTGGTTCTCGGTGAGCTTGACCCCGAGGGAGGGGACCATCTCCCGGAGCTTGGGCTGCCATGCGTCCCACTGCTGCGGGAAGCAGCGTTCGAGAACGTCGAGCATCGCGGGGACTGCGGTGGACGCACCCGGCGACGCTCCGAGCAGACCCGCGATCGAACCGTCCGCAGCGCTGACCACGGCGGTACCGAACTCGAGCACGCCGCCCGCGCCCTTACGGCGGATCACCTGCACGCGCTGGCCGGCGACGATCAGCTCCCAGTCTTCGAGTCGTGCCTCGGGCGCGAACTCCGCGAGGGTGCCGATGCGATCGGCGGGCGACTGGGTGAGCTCACCGACGAGGTACTTGACCAGGCCGAGTTCGGTCACGCCCACTCCGAGCATCGACATCAGGTTGTTCGGCTTGACCGACTTGGGCAGGTCCATGATGCCGCCCTGCTTGAGGAACTTGGGCGACCATCCGGCGTACGGCCCGAACAGCAGACCCTGCTTCCCGCCGATCACGCGGGTGTCGAGGTGAGGCACCGACATCGGGGGCGCGCCCACCGCGGCCTTGCCGTACACCTTGGCGCTGTGACGAGCGATCACCTCGGGGTTGGTGCAGCGCAGGAAGGCACCCGACACGGGGAATCCGCCAAAGCCCTTGGCCTCGCTGATGCCGGACTTCTGCAGGAGGTGGAGGGCACCGCCACCCGCGCCGACGAAGACGAACTTGGCGTGGACCTTGCGGGACTCGCCCGTGCGGCGGTTGCGCACCTTGACGATCCAGCTGCCGTCGGACTGCTTGCTGATGTCGGTGACCTCGTGGCCGAAGAAGACCGTGCCACCCGAGGCCGCCACATTGTTGATGAGCTGCTTGGTGAGGGCACCGAAGTCGACGTCGGTTCCCGTCTCGGTCCAGTTCAGCGCGACGGGGTCGGAGAAGTCCCGGCCGGCGGCCATGAGCGGCAGCCGCTCGGCGAAGAACTCGGGGCTCTCGGAGTACTCCATGCCCGCGAACAGCGGATGGCCCGCGAGGGCGTCGTACCGGGCACGCAGGTACTTCACGTCGTCCGCGCCGTGCACGAAGCTCACGTGCGGGATCGGGTTGATGAAATCCTTGGGGTCGCTCAGGATGCCGTTGTCGACCGCGTACGACCAGAACTGGCGCGAAACCTGGAACTGCTCGTTGACGTTGACCGCTTTGGCGATCTCCACCGAGCCGTCGGGCTTGCCCGGCGTGTAATTCAACTCACACAGCGCCGAGTGGCCGGTACCCGCGTTGTTCCACGGGTCGCTGCTCTCCGCCGCCGCGGCGTCGAGCCGCTCGAAGGCGGTGATCGACCAGTCGGGCTGGAGCTGACGCATCAGCGCGCCGAGGGTCGCGCTCATGATGCCGGCGCCCACGAGCACTACATCGGTTTTCGCCTCTACCACGTTCTCTGACACGGGGAAATCGACTTCCTTGTCTGTTCGCACGCGCCGTCGCGCCTTCGCGCACCGCTTACGTGAGTGTCCCGAACGCGCCCGCACACAATCCCCGATTTCAGGATTCGTCCGCAGCCGCGCGACTGCGACGCACAGGTTACCCGGGCGTATACCGGCTCTTCATTTTCACCTCATTGTCTACCCGCAGCACCCCCCGCCGAACCCTCCTAGAGTGTGATAGTGACTACTTGGCAGCCCGACATCCTGGGCGACGGATACGAGCAACTCGTGTTGCCGCTGGGCGACGACCCGGACGGTGAGGGCGACATCACCGCAACCCTGGTGCGATATCAACCCGCCACCGGCGCGGTGGGCGAGCCGAGCACGCTGCCCCGTCGCGCGGTTCTCTACGTTCACGGCTTCACCGACTACTTCTTCCAACAGCACCTCGCCGAGCATTTCGCCGCGCAGGGGTATCGGTTCTTCGCACTCGACCTCCGAAAATGCGGACGCTCGCGCGCCCCGGGCCAAACGCCCCACTTCGTCACCGACCTCGAGTATTACGACCAGGAACTCGACGAAGCGCTGCGCATCGTCTCGGCCGAGGTCTCCGGGGGCGGCGTCGTACTGGCCGCGCACTCCACGGGTGGCCTCGTGCTTCCGCTGTGGCTCGACCGCCTGCAGCGTCGCCCCGGCGGATCGGCCTCGGCCGGGGTGAGCGGGCTCATCCTCAACAGTCCGTGGTTCGACCTGCAGGGCCCGTCGTATCTGCGCAACGTCGGTACCGCCGCGATCGACGTGCTCGGACGCGTTCGCCCACACTCCGCCGTGCCCGGGCGAAAGCTCGACACCTACGGTGTCAGCCTGCAGAACGGCGGCTGGTCCTACGACCTCGACATGAAACCGCTGACCGGATTTCCGATCCGGTTCGGCTGGTTGCGTGCCGTGCGCATCGGGCACGCTCGCCTGCATCGCGGTCTCGATGTCGGGGTGCCGTCGCTGATCCTTCGTTCCGGGGCGTCACGCTTCGCCCCGAAGTACGACGCCACCATCGACACCGTCGATGCGGTCCTCGACGTGCGTCAGATCGCGCGGTGGGCGGGCTGCCTGGGAGACCGCACCACGATCGTGCCGATCGCGGGCGCGCGACACGATGTGTTTCTCTCCACACCGGGGCCCCTGGCTGCGGCATTCCGGGAATTGGACCTGTGGCTGGGATGGTTGAACGGAGACGGAACCGCGGGCGAGCCCGCCGGGGCCGGGGATGTTTCCGCACCGCCACAACCCACGGGAGAACACGCGTGACCCACTACGACCTCGCGATCATCGGCTCCGGATCGGGCAACTCGATCCTCGACGAGCGCTACGACGGCAAACGCGTCGCGTTACTGGAGGCGGGCACCTTCGGTGGCACCTGCCTGAACGTGGGCTGCATCCCCACCAAGATGTACGTGTACGCAGCGGACGTTGCCCGCACCATCCGGTCGGCGCCCAAGTACGGGATCGACGCCACGATCGACGGGATCCGGTGGAACGACATCGTCGACCGGGTCTTCGGCCGCATCGATCCGATTGCCGCGGGCGGTGAGCAGTACCGGCGTGAGGGCTGCGCGAACGTCACGGTGTACGACGGTCATGCACGGTTCGTCGGCGAACGCACGCTCGACACCGGGACCGGCGAGACGATCACCGCCGACCAGATCGTCGTGGCAGCCGGCGCGCGCGCCGAGATCCCGCGGGAAGTGCTCGACGGCGGGGTGACCTACTACACGAGCAACAACATCATGCGGCTCCCGAAGCTCCCCGAATCGATGGTGATTCTCGGAACCGGCTTCATCGCGATGGAGTTCGCCCACGTCTTCTCCGCCCTCGGCACCAGGGTGTCGGTGATCGGGCGGAGCGGCAGACTGCTGCGCCACCTCGACACCGACGTCTCCGAACGCTTCACCGCACTCGCGCAGCAGAAGTGGGACGTCCACCTGGAGAACCCGGCCCGTGCCTTCCGGCCGGTGGGCGACGGAGTGGAAGTCGAACTGGCCGACGGCGCCGTGGTGGCCGGAGACGTGCTGCTCGTCGCGACGGGCCGGCACCCCAACGGTGATCTCCTCGACGTCGCGGCGGCGGGGATCGAACTCGACGCGGCCGGGTCCATCGTCGTCGACGACTTCCAGCGCACAACGGCGGAAGGTGTCTTCGCGCTGGGCGACGTGTCGTCGCCGTACCAGCTCAAGCACGTCGCGAATCACGAAGCGCGTGTCGTGCAGCACAATCTCCTGCACGACGCGTGGGGACCGGACACCTCCGCACTACAGCGCACCGATCACCGGTTCGTGCCTGCCGCGGTGTTCACCGATCCGCAGATCGCGACCGTCGGACTCACCGAGGCGGAGGCCCGCGCCGCGGGATACGACATCTCCGTCAAGATCCAGGACTACGGAAATGTCGCCTACGGCTGGGCGATGGAGGACACCGAGGGGTTCTGCAAGCTGATCGCAGACCGGTCCACCGGCCTGCTTCTCGGTGCCCACATCATCGGTGCGCAGGCATCGACAGTGATCCAGCCGCTCATCCAGGCCATGGTGTTCGGTATCACGGCACAGGACATGGCCACACGCCAGTACTGGATCCATCCGGCACTTCCCGAATTGGTGGAGAACGCACTGCTCGGCCTGTAGAGCCGAACTCCTCCGGCCCTCGCACCCTCCGCGGCTGCGGGGGCCGGATGCGTTGTGGCCTACCAGCTCCCGGTGCGCAACGCGATCGCCGACGCGAACTCTGCCGCTGCCCGTGCGGGCACGTTGTCGATGCTGCCGAGGTCGACCACGCGAAACTCTCCGGTCACGTACCGCATCGAGGCGTCCGCTTCCGGCTTGCGGGCCGGGTCTCCGATCACGATGGTGGTGGGTACTTCCGCCACCGGTGCCGACGCGTCGCGTACGGCGCCGTCGAACATCGGGACGACGGGATGGCCGCGGTCGACCACGACGAGACTCGCGAAGCGGCCGAAGCGGCCGGAAGCGACCGTCCAGGCCATTTCGGCGCCGGCGCCGATGCCGGCGAGATGCACCCACGGCAGCGACAGTTGATCGAGCACGGCGAAGACGCCGTCCGGGGTCAATCCGTCGAGCGTCTCGGGCACGATCGTGCGCAGATCCGAATTGTGCAGTCTCTCGCACACCGCGTCGAATACGTCGGCTCGTTCCCCCGCGTCGGGCAGCAGCAGCACGGAGTGCCGGCTGTCCGGTCCGTCGACGCGCACCTCGATCGAACCCGAATCGGTGGTCACCATCGTCGATTCCATGCCCCGAAACGCTACACGTCCCCACGACGACCGGCCCTGCGTCCCGTACCCGGGAAACCCGGACGGGCACGCCCGTCGCTTCTGCGATTTCCCGACGGATCGGTGTGTCCGGGTTTAACCGGATCCGGCCCGGGAAATCGGCCGCTATGACTCCGACGAGCAACGGCGACCGCTCGCCCCGAAACGACCCGTCCGACACCGTGTCCGGCCACGATTCGGTCTCCACCCTCGACCGAACCGCCGAACACCGGGAAGCACACGCACCGGCGACATCGTCGGCACCGGCGAACACCCGACACGAGAACCGCAAGCTCGGTGGCTACGTAGCAACCCTGCTGCTGTACGGGCTGTTCGTGGGGGTGGTGGCCGTCCTGACCGCAGTCACCCCTCGGCGACTGCCGGGACGGCTGACCGTGCGCGACCTCGTCGTCTCCGCCGCCGCGGCCCACAAGTTGTCGAGGACGGTGACCAAGACGTCGGTCACGCGCCCGCTGCGCGCCCCGTTCACGAAGCCCGGTGAAAAAGGCGGCCCCGGCGAGGTCATGGACCGGCCGGCCGGGCGTGCGGGCCTCAAGCACAGCATCGGAGAGTTGCTGACGTGCCCGTTCTGCTTCGACGTGTGGGCGATCACCGCCGTCACGGTGGGCAGGGTGTTCGCACCCGCCGCCACGGTTGTCGTGGTGGATGCACTCACAGCGCTGACGGGCGCAGATTTCCTGCACCTCGCCTACGCCCGCGCACAGCAGATGGCGGAGGGGTGATCCGGCGGGTCGGCGGACCCGGCGACGGGTAGGTGAGACGGCCGGTTTACGGAACCGTCAGAATCTCGGCTCCGGTGTCGGTGACGACGAGCGTGTGCTCGAACTGCGCACTCCACTTGCGGTCCTTGGTGACGACGGTCCAGCCGTCCTCCCAGATCTCGTAGTCCGGAGTGCCGAGATTGATCATCGGCTCGATCGTGAACACCATGCCCGGCTCGAGGACCGTGTCGATGTCGGGGCGGTCGTAGTGGAAGACCACCAGACCGTTGTGGAAGGTCTCACCGATGCCGTGACCGGTGAAATCGCGCACCACCCCGTACCCGAACCGGTTCGCATACGACTCGATGACGCGACCGACCACGTTGAGGGCTCGCCCGGGCGCGACCGCCTTGATCGCCCGGGCTGTGGCCTCGCGGGTACGTTCGACGAGAAGCCGTGCCTCCTCGGACACATCACCGGCGAAGAACGTCGCGTTGGTGTCGCCGTGGACGCCGTGGATGTACGCGGTCACATCGATATTCACGATGTCGCCGTCCTCGATCACCGTGGTGTCGGGGATGCCGTGACAGATCACCTCGTTGAGCGACACGCACACCGACTTCGGAAATCCCCGGTAGCCGAGATCGGACGGGTACGAACCGTGGTCGCACATGTACTCGTGTGCGATGCGGTCGATCTCGTCGGTGGTGACGCCCGGTGCGACGGCTTTACCCGCCTCGATCAGCGCTTGTGCAGCGATCTTCGACGCGATCCGCACCTTCTCGATCGTCTCGGGCGTCTGCACCCACGGCTCGTTGCCCTCGTTCGCGGTCGGCTTCCACACGTATTCGGGACGCTCGATCGACTTGGGTACTTCACGGATCGGTGTCGCGGTTCCGGGGACGAGCGGGGCGCGGGTAGGCATGGAATCAGATTAACCCGCGCGCCGCGCTCGCACCGACACCCCGGCCGAGCCGCGGTTCTCGTTACGGAGTGACGCCCTGACGGCCCTCGTTACGGAGTGACGCCCTGACGGCCCTCGTTACGGAGTGACGCCCTGACGGCCCTCGTTACGGAGTGACGCCCTGACGGCGCAGAATGTATCGCTGGACCTTGCCGCTCGGCGTCTTGGGAAGGTGCGGAACGAAATGCACGGTCCGCGGGTAGGCGTGAGCCGCGAACTTCTTCTTCACCAGTTGCTGGAGATCGGCCTCGAGCGCATCGTCGCCCTCGACGCCTTCGCGCACCACGACGAACGCTTCGAGGACCTCCCCGCGAAGTTGGTCGGGCACGCCCACCACCGCAGCCTCCACCACGTCCGGGTGCATCACCAGAACCGATTCCACGTCGAACGGCCCGATGCGGTATCCGGCCATGATGATGACGTCGTCGTCACGTGAGGAGAAGAAGAAGAAACCGTTCTCGTCGACCCGCCCGGCGTCGCCGGTGAGGTACCACCGGCCGTCGTCGCTGAACCGGTCCGCCGTCTTCTCCGGCGCATCGACGTAGCCGGTGAACCACACGAGCGGGCTGGCGGGGACGTCGATCGCCACTCTGCCCACCTCTCCCGGGGCCGCGACCTCGTCGCTGTCGTCGCGCAGTACCGCGCAGGTCCATCCGGGCAGCGGCTTGCCCATCGATTGCGGCGGAACCTGTTCGCGCAGCCCGTCCGCCCAGGCGTCGACCACGAACATGCCGTGCTCGGTCTGGCCGTACTGGTCGCGCACCACGGCACCGAGGGTCTCTTCGGACCACGCCAGCACATCGGGGGTGAGCGGCTCCCCCGCCGACGACGCACGGCGCAGCGTCACCGCGGGATGTGCCGCGGTGTCGGCTCGCAGGCTGCGATAGACGGTGGGCGCGGCAGCGAAGTTCGTGACGCCGAAACGGTCGAGGATCTGCCACGTCAGCGCCGGTGAGAAACCTCCGTGGAGGAGGATGCTGCGGCGTCCCGCCGCGAGCGGGCCGAGCAGGGCGTAGTAGAGGCCGTACGCCCAGCCGGGATCGGCGGCGTTCCAGAACACATCGTCCTCGCGCACGTCGAGCCCGAACTCGAGGTACGCGTGGAAGGACGCGAGGGCCCTGACCGGCACGGGCACGCCCTTCGGGGTGCCGGTCGTGCCCGAGGTGAACAGTTGCACGAGACCACCGGTCCCGCCGACCGCCACCGCCTCGGCACGCGGGTCGTCGGCCGAGTGGGATTCGAGCAGGTCCGCGAAGCGCACACCGACTCCGCTGCTCTCTCCCGCGACCACGACCTGCCACGGAGCGTCGTGCGGCATGTCGTCACCCGGTGCGAGTTTGCCCACCTGATCGCCGTCCGCGACGACGACCCGCGCACCGCCGGCCTGCAACCGGAAAGCGATGGCGGGCGGTGCGAATGCCGTGAACAGCGGGAGGTGGACGGCACCGCGACGCCAGATCCCGAGCAGCGCGACCACCAGGTCGGCGGACTTGCCCATGAGCGTGGCGACGTGGTCACCGGGTTCGACGCCGAGGTGCGCGAGTGCCGCGGCGAAACGCTGCGATCGTTCGCGCAGTTCGCCGTAGGTCAGGTCGGTGGAGGTGAGGTCGGGTTCGATCACGGTGAATGCCACCGCATCCGCGGGATGGTCGTCGCACAGCAACTGCGCAGCGCACGCGTCAGGGGTGTCGTAACGATCCAGCAGTTCCCGAACGCGTGTCGCTGTGTCGACCATCAGGTCCGTCCTCTCCTCGTATCCCGGCGGGCCGCGCTCTACGCGGCACTCGTATGCCTCTATGATCCGAGTCACACATTGGTTCCGATACCCCCGGAAAGGGGTGACATCCGGTGTCGGTCGTCTCATCGCCGCTGCTTCGCCCCCGTGACGGGGATGCACTGCGTCTCGAACTCCGTCGCACCGCCGCGCAGGCACAGGTACCCGTGGTCTTCGCCGGCCAGGTCCAGAACAACGACCTGCATCTGAGCGAGTTCTTCGGGACCCGCACCAACAACCTCGCCGGCGTCGTCGTGCCACCCCGCGCGGGGCTGGGAGGCCGTGTGCTCTCGGAGGGCCGCCCCGTCACCGTGGCCGATTACGGACGCTCGTCGTCGATCACCCACCACTTCGATCGCCCGGTCCTCGGGGAAGGTCTCCGGTCGATCCTGGCGGTGCCGGTGATGGTCGGCGGGGTCGCGCGTGCGGTGTTGTACGGGGCCGCGCGGGAATGCGCACCGCTCGGCGAACGCGCGGTACATGCCTTCGCGCAGACGGCAAGCCGGCTCGCGAACGAAATCGCGGTGCGCGACGAAGTGGACCGGCGGATGGCGATGCTCACGCACCTCGGGCCGAACGGGCACGATCCGGTCGCGACCGCTCATATACGAGAAGTCCACGCCGAGTTGCGCACTCTCGCACGGGATGCCGGCGACGAGCACTTGCAGCGGCGCCTGCGCGAGCTGTCCGAACGACTGGCGGTCGCGATGGGAGGCACCGAGAAGGGGCGGCCGGAGGTGACGCTCTCGTCCCGCGAGACCGATGTCCTGTCCTACGTCGCCCTCGGGTGCAGCAACGCCGAGATCGCGAGGCGGTTGTCGGTCGGTCCGGAAACGGTCAAGAGCTACCTCCGCAGCGCCATGAGCAAACTCGATGTCCATTCCCGCCACGAAGCGGTGGTCGCCGCGAGAAAATCAGGGCTGCTGCCCTGACCCCTTCGGGTTCCGGATCGGTCGGGCATCGGGAAGGAGCGTTCGATGCCGGAGACCACCGCAGCGCCCGAACTCAAACGTGTGATGGGGCCGGGTCTGCTGCTCCTGTTCATCGTCGGAGACATTCTCGGCACAGGGATCTATGCACTCACGGGCAACGTCGCGAACGAAGTCGGCGGAGTCGTCTGGCTGCCGTTCCTGACCGCGTTCGTCGTCGCCACGATCACCGTGTTCAGCTACCTCGAACTGGTCACGAAGTATCCGCGCGCCGCGGGTGCCGCGCTGTACACGCACAAAGCTTTCGGGATCCACTTCCTCACGTACATGGTCACGTTCACGGTGATGGCATCCGGTATCACCTCCGCATCGACAGCGGCACGGGCGTTCGCGGCGAATTTCGGGGAGGCGTTCGAGCTCGACCTCGCGGGCGGAATCGGGATCACCGTGGTGGCGCTGGGGTTCATTGTCGCGGTCGCCGTGATCAACGTGCGCGGGGTCAGCGAAAGCGTCAAGACGAACGTCGTGCTCACCGTCGTGGAACTCTCGGGCCTGCTCATCATCATCTTCATCGGGATGTGGGCGCTCGGGTTCGGCACCGGTGACTTCTCGCGAGTGGTCGAGATCGATACCGGTGATCGCTCCGTCTTCACCGGGGTGGTCGCGGGCACGGCTCTCGCGTTCTTCGCCATGGTGGGATTCGAGGATTCCGTGAACATGGCCGAGGAGTGCAAACACCCGACGCGGATCTTCCCGAAGGTCCTGCTCGGCGGTCTGTGCATCACCGCGCTCATCTACGTGCTGGTCTCCATCACGTCGGTGGCACTGGTGCCCCCCGACCTCCTCGGGGAGGGCGAGACACCGCTGCTGCGGGTCGTCGAAGCGGGTGCGCCGGCCTTCCCCCTCGGCATCTTCGCGTTCATCACGATGTTCGCGGTCGCCAACACCGCCCTGATCAACATGCTGATGGCGAGCCGCCTCCTCTACGGGATCTCGCACGAGGGTGTGGTCCCCGCTGCGCTGGGCAAGGTGCACCGGACGCGGCGCACGCCCTACGTGGCGATCGCCTTCACCTCCTTGCTCGCAGTCGGGCTCATCACGTTCGTCGGGGAGATCCCCGAACTCGGCGGCACGACGGCATTGCTTCTCCTCATGGTGTTCACGATCGTCAACGTGGTCGTGCTGGTCCTGCGCCGTGATCACGTGGACCACAACCATTTCCGGGCGCCCACGGTGCTGCCGGTCATCGGTGCCTCGAGTTGCCTGTTCCTCGTGTCCCCGTTGGTGGATCGACCGGGCACCCAATACCGCATCGCAGGCGTCCTGCTGGGAATCGGCGCACTGCTGTGGGTCGCCACCCGCCTGCTGGCACGATACGGCGGGATGACGCACCGGACGTCTGCACCGGCGGAGCCACCCGTCGACTGACGATCAGGCTCCGTCGTCCCGGTAGCCGGGAGGCAACGCGGCGAACATGTCGCGCGTGACCGCGACGGCATTGTCCGAACTGCCTCCTCGCACCACGAGGGTCGCGAACGCGAGGTCACCCCGGTAGCCGACGAACCAGGAGTGCGAACCGCCCTCCACCTCTGCCTCACCGGTTTTGCCGTACACGTCGCCCTGGTCCCGGATGCGGTCGGCGGTGCCGCTCGTGATCACCAGGCGCATCATGTCGCGCAGGCCCGCCACCACCTCCGGAGAAACCGGAGCGGGATCACCCTGCACGACCGTCTCCCGGCCTTCGATCAGATACGGGACGGGTGTGCGCCCGCTCGCGACGGTCGCGGCGGCGAGCGCCATCCCCAACGGGCTGACGACCACCTTGCCCTGCCCGAATCCGTCCTCGGTGCGTTCGACCAGATCGTCCGCGGGCGGAACCGACCCGGTGAATGTCGGCATGCCGACCACCTCGTAGTCGACGCCGATGCCGAATCGCCCGGCGGCGGTGTGCAACGCATCCGATTCCATCTCGGAGGCGAGTTTGGCGAACGAGGTGTTGCACGACCTCGCGAAGGCGGTGGCGAGTGTGACCGAGCCGAGCGCGAACTCGTTGTAGTTCGGGATGCTGCGGTCGCCGATGGTGATGCGTCCCGGGCACGGAACGATGGTGTCGGGCAGTGCGAGACCGCTCGACATGGCGGCGCCCGATGTAATGATCTTGAATGTGGAGCCGGGCGGGTATTGCCCTGCGAGCGCCACCGGTCCGTCGCGGTCGGCAGCGGAGTTCTGCGCCACCGCAAGCACCGCGCCGGTGGAGGCCTCGATGACCACAGTCATTGCTTGCTCCGTCCGGGCGCCGACCGCATTCTGCGCGGCCACCTGGATCGGACGGTCGAGGCTGATGGAGACCGACGGCACCGGCATGGGTTTCGTCTCGGTGAGCACATCGGTGTCGACGCCGTACTGGTTGACGATGACGACGCTCCACCCCGCGGTCCCGTCGAGGTCGCCGATCACCGCCTTCTTCACCTGCCCGACGAGGTCGGGCGCGAAGGCACGATCCGTCGAGACCAGATCGGACTGTTCGGTCACCACCACACCGGGTATCGCGGCAAGACGGTCGGCAACGAGTTCGTAGTCGTCCTCCGCGAGCCGCATCACCGACCGAGGGCCGGACACCGCGGTCACCGATTCGGCGATCGCCTGAGCACTCAGCGACGAGTCGAACTGCACGAGCGCGGCGGCCAGAGCCTTCGCCGCGGACGAGACGTCTCTGTTCTGCGTCGCATCGAAGGCGATGCCGTACACGGTCCCCGGGACGAGCACGTCGCTGCCCGCATGCTCGTTGACGCGGGCGCGCGGGGCCGGAGTGCTGCGCAGTTGCATGGTCTGGCGGTTGCCGAGTTGCGGGTGGAGAGCCGATTTCGCCCATCGGACCGACCACTGCTCGCCGCTTCGCCCCATGTGCAGTTCACCCGTGTACTGCCACACCCTCTCTCGCGGCAGGTGCCATTCGTAGCTGTAGCCGACGGTCGCGGAATCTCCGTCGATGCGCGTGGAGGTGGTGGTCGCCACCAGGGATTCGGCTTGCAGCCCGTCCCATGCCTCGCCCAGTGCGCCCTCGGCCTCGTCCGGCCGGTCCGAATGCGCGGCCGCTGCGGCGAAGTCCTGCGCCGCGAAGTCGTCGAGAAAAAGCTGCGCGGCGGCTTGGGGGCCCGTGACGCCGGGCGTGCACGCGACGAGAAGACCGCACAGCAGCGCCGTCGCCACCCAGACCGCGACGACGGCGACACGACCGGGCCGCGCGGGCGCCAGAGGTGAACGTCGAGGGCTCATCGCCCGTCATGGTAAGCGGACGAGCGCCCGAATCGGCCGAGGCGCGTCAGTCGAGCAACACGGTCGTGAATGTCGCGACCTGGCGGAAACCGATGCGTTCGTACGTGGCGCGCGCCCGGGTGTTGAAGCTGTTGACGTACAGGCTCGGCAGACGCCCCGTCGCGGTGACGGCTGCGCCGACCGCGGCCGTTCCGGCGGCACCGAGACCGGCGCCGCGTTTGTCCGGGTCGACCCACACGCCCTGGATCTGGCCCACCGTCGAGGACTGTGACCCTACCTCGGCCTTGAACACGACCCGGCCGTCCTCGAAGCGCGCCCAGGCGCGTCCGGCGGCGATGAGGCTCGCGACCCTTCGCCGGTATCCCGCTCCCCCGTCGCCGAGACGCGGGTCGACTCCGACCTCCTCGATGAACATCGAGATGGCGGCGGGGAGATAGGCGTCGAGTTCTGCCGGGCGCACCCGCCGCACGCGCGGATCGGGGTCGATGCGGGGTTCCCGGTCGAGAACCAGCAGCGGTTGCTCGGCGCGAACCTCACGCGGAGGCCCCCACGCGGATTCGAGTGCTTCCCACATCGGCAGCGCCAACTCGGCGCGGCCCACGATCGAGGAGCACAGACGCGGCCCGCGGAGGGCTCGCTCGGCGAACGCCTGGATGTCGTCGGGGTTCCCGAGCAGGGGTATGAGGTTTGCGCCGGCGAAGCAGAGTGAGGACTCCGGCCCGCCGCGACTCCACATGTCGCCGCCGACAGCACGACCGTCGAGACCGTACTCCTCGACGCGACCCGCCACCATGCACGACGCCACAGGGTCTCTCGCGAGCACCCGCAACACCGAGGCCGTATCACGGCCACCCAGCGACCGGACACCCAGAAGCTTGAGCACTCGCTCACCACCCGTCGACAAGCCGATACGAGATCAGGGTGCCACGCGTCACCCGCTCAGGGAAATCGGGGTATCAGCCGACGGACACGACCGGGTTTCCGGCTCCGGCGTCGCCTTCCATCTCCTCGGCGATCCGCATCGCCTCTTCGATCAGCGTCTCGACGATCTGCGCTTCCGGCACCGTCTTGATGACCTTGCCCTTGACGAAGATCTGGCCCTTGCCGTTACCCGACGCCACACCGAGATCCGCCTCGCGGGCTTCACCCGGACCGTTGACGACGCAGCCCATCACTGCGACGCGCAGCGGGATCTCCATCCCCTCGAGCCCAGCCGAGACCTCGTCGGCCAGCGTGTAGACGTCGACCTGTGCGCGCCCGCACGACGGGCACGACACGATTTCCAGCTTGCGGGGGCGCAGGTTCAGCGATTGCAGGATCTGCGTGCCCACCTTGATCTCCTCCGCGGGCGGAGCGGACAGCGATACGCGGATGGTGTCGCCGATCCCTTCGCTCAGCAGCGCGCCGAACGCGACCGCGGACTTGATCGTGCCCTGGAAGGCCGGTCCGGCCTCGGTGACACCGAGGTGCAGCGGGTAGTTGCACTGGGCGGCGAGCTGACGGTAGGCCTCGACCATCACGACCGGATCGTTGTGCTTGACCGAGATCTTGATGTCGCCGAAGCCGTGTTCCTCGAAGAGGCCCGCCTCCCACAACGCGGACTCGACGAGCGCTTCGGGCGTCGCCTTGCCGTATTTCTGCATCAGGCGCGGATCGAGGGAACCGGCGTTCACGCCGATGCGGATCGGAATGCCCGCGTCGCCGGCCGCCTTCGCGACCTCCTTGACGCGACCGTCGAACTCCTTGATGTTGCCGGGGTTGACCCGCACCGCGGCGCATCCCGCGTCGATGGCGGCGAAGATGTACCGGGGCTGGAAGTGGATGTCGGCGATCACGGGGATCTGGCTCTTCTTCGCGATGGTCGCGAGAGCGTCGGCATCCTCCTGCCGAGGGCAGGCAACACGCACGATGTCGCAGCCCGAGGCGGTGAGCTCGGCGATCTGCTGAAGCGTGGCGTTGATGTCGTGGGTCTTGGTGGTGCACATCGACTGCACCGAGATGGGGTGATCGCTTCCGACACCGACATTGCCGACCATGAGCTGGCGTGTCTTGCGTCGCGGCGCGAGGACCGCGGGCAGTTCGGGCATGCCCAATCCGACGGGGCTGGTCACAGTTCGCCTTCTTTCGTAGCTACCCGGCAATTCTAGCGGCGCAGGTCAGAACAGCTGGATGGGGTTGATGATGTCGGCGGTGAGGGTGAGGACCATGAACGCGCCACCGATCACGACGGCGACGTAGGTCAACGGAAGCAGTTTCATGTAGTCGACGGGCGCTCCTTCCGGCAGCCCGCGCAATCCGCGCACCCAGTTGCGGATGCGTTCGTAGATCGCCACGGCCATGTGCCCACCGTCGAGCGGAAGCAGCGGCAGGAGGTTGAAGGCACCGAGGAAGAAGTTGAGCTGCGCGAGAAGCAGGACGAAGGATTGCCAGATCCCGCGCTCCGCGAACTGCCCGCCGATGACACTGGCACCGACCACGCTCACCGGGGTGTCGATGGCGCGCTCACCGCCTGTCACCGCAGTCCACAGATCCGACACCTTGCTGGGCAGATCCATGAGCGACTGGGCAGTGATCACGGCTAGGTCGCCGGTGAATTGGAACGTCGCCGGAATCGCCGTGAGTGCGTTGTACTCGGTCGGACGGTTCTCCTCTCCCGTCACGCCGATCGCGCCCACGGTCTCGGAGGTGATCTCCCCGGTCGCGGTGTTCTCCACGTACCGCTGCACCTGTTCGACGGTCACCGGCACGGTGAGGGTTTCCCCACCCCGCTCGACCGTGAAGTCGACGGTACCCGTGGCGGCGCGTGTCGCCTCGACCAGCGCGTAGAACCCTTCGACCTCCTGGCCGTCCACAGCGACGATCACGTCACCGGGCTGGATTCCCGCCTCACCCGCAGGCCCGGTGCCGGTACACGGGGCGAGCGCGTAGTCGCCGTCCGCCCCCGCCTGGCTGGGTGCCACACAGGACACCTCCGCGACGGTGGCCTTGGGATGCAGTTGCGGCAGCGCCCACGCGACGGCGAGGACATAGATCAGGACGATGCCCAGCGCGAAGTTCATCCCGATGCCACCCGCCATGACGACCAGGCGCTTCCACGTCTTCTGCTTGTACATCGCGCGGTCGTACTCGTCGGGAGCGAGTTCGTCGAGGGCGGTCATGCCCGCGATGTCGCAGAAACCTCCGGCCGGGATGGCCTTGAGACCGTATTCGGTCTCGCCGCGGCGGAAGGCGAAGATGCGCGGCCCGAAGCCGATGTAGTAGCGCCGAACCTTCATGCCCAGTTTCTGCGCGGTCCACATGTGGCCGGCCTCGTGCAGGGCGATGGAGGCGGCGATGCCAAAGGCGAAAACCACAACGCCCAATACGAACATCATGTGTGGCCGATCCTCCTAGTCGACGAGTGTGCGCGCCCGGCTGCGGGCCCAGCCGTCGGCTGCGAGCACATCGTCCACGGTACTGGGTTGCGCCGACCACTCGTCGGCGTCGTCCAGCACGGCCTCGACGGTCTGCACGATCCGGGGGAACGAGAGCCGTCCCGCGAGGAACGCCTCGGCGGCGATCTCGTTCGCCGCGTTGTACACGGCGGTCAGGCAGCCGCCGCGGCTTCCTGCGGCGCGTGCGAGTTCCACAGCAGGGAACACCGCGTTGTCGAGCGGCTCGAACTCCCATGTCGACGCCGTCGAGAAATCGAGCGCCGGAGCCGCCTCCGCGACACGGTGCGGCCAGCCGAGCGCGAGCGCGATCGGCAGAGTCATCGACGGCGGCGAGGCCTGGGCGAGCGTGGACCCGTCGGTGAAGGTCACCATGGAATGCACGATCGATTGCGGATGGACGGTGACGTCGATCCGGTCGTAGGCGATACCGAACAGCAGGTGCGCCTCGATGAGTTCGAGCCCCTTGTTCACGAGCGTCGCGGAATTGAGGGTGTTCATCGGGCCCATCGACCACGTCGGATGGGCGCCGGCCTGCTCGGGTGTGACCGACTCGAGACGATCTGCCGTCCAGCCCCGGAACGGCCCACCCGACGCGGTGAGCACCAGACGGGCCACCTCGTCGGCAGTGCCGCCGCGCAGGCACTGCGCCATCGCCGAATGCTCGGAATCGACCGGCACGATCTGGCCCGGAGCGGCCGCTGCCGTCACGAGCGCACCACCGGCGACGAGCGATTCCTTGTTCGCCAGCGCGAGGCGCGCCCCGGTCTCGAGAGCCGCGAGGGTCGGCGCGAGCCCGAGCGAGCCGACGAGCCCGTTGAGCACCACGTCGGCTTCCACCTCCCGCACGAGCGCGGTCACCGCGTCGGGGCCGCTGCGCACCGGACGGTCGAGGCGCGACGCGGCGGCGGGGTCGGCGACCGCGACCTCGGAGACACCGAACAGACGGATCTGCTCCGCCAGCAGGTCGATGTTGCCACCGCCCGCGGCGAGGCCGACCACCTCGAACTTGTCGGGGTTCGCGTCGATCACCTGGAGCGCTTGGGTCCCGATGGAGCCGGTGCTGCCCAGCAGCAGCACGCGTGTACGGGAGGAGTTCTCTGCTTCGGCCACGGATGCATTGTTCCCGACGGCGGTGTCCACGTCATGAACCGGTGGTCACGGGTCGTACCGGACTTGCCGTGAGAGCGCCCCCACTTCATACGACGGGCGGTCGTATGTCACGATTAGCGGCAACAGGACCAACTGGCAAGCAGGAGGAAACGGTGGCCGGTACCGAGCTGGAGTCCATTCATGACAGAACGGTGGCGGAGGTGCCCTCGGCGGAGTGGGGCTGGAGTGGTGAAGCACCGCGCGCGTTCCGTGCCGCAGGCTGGATTTTCGCCGCGTTCCTCCTCCTGATGATGATCGGCAACCACACCGGCCGCGTCGAGGACCTCTACCTCATCGGTTTCGCTGCGGTGATCGTGTTCATCCTCGTCCGCGACATCGTCAGTCGCCGTCGCATGCGGTAACACCACTGGTCGAACAGCAGGGCCCCCCCGGAGTGATCCGGGCGGGCCCACGCCGTCGTGGTCCCCGCCTCGCCCGCCCCTGCGCGGAATCAGCGGCCCCGCCCCGGCACAGAATCAGTGGCCCCGCGACCGCACTGAATCAGCGGCCCCGCCACTGCACTGAATCAGTGGCCCCGCCACTGGGGCGCACGTTTGGCCGCGAACGCCCTCGGCCCTTCCTGCGCGTCCTCGCTGTTGTAGCAATGCTCGGACGCGTGCCGGGCAGCGACCAGCGCGGCCGAGCGTCCCATCTCCGTCGAGAGCATCACGGTCTCCCGCGCCGCACGAACCGACAGGGGTGCGCCGGCGAGGATCTCACCCGCCAGGCCGAGTGCCGTCGCGAGGAGGTCTCCGGGCTCGGCGAGCCTGTTGACCAATCCGATCTCGTACGCCCGCTGCGCGGTGATCGGTTTTCCGGTCAGGAGGATCTCCATCATGATCCGCTGCGGGATCATGTGGATCAGTGGAGAAGCCCACGGTGAGCTCCTGCCCACCTTCACTTCCGTCACCGCGAACGTCGCACCGGTACTCGCCACACACAGGTCGCACGATTGCGCGATCAGCCAGCCCCCGGCGAACGCGGCCCCGTTGACGGCCGCGATCGTGGGTTTCGACAGTTCGACCGTGTCGTACGGGACCGGTATCAGCGTGCGGGGCGGAACCGTCATGCCCGTCTCGACCATCTCCTTGAGGTCGCCGCCCGCACAGAACGCCTTGTCCCCTGCCGCGGTGAGGACGGCGACCCGCAGGCCGGGATCGTTCTCGAAGCTGTCCCATGCGGCGTACAAGCCCGCGCGCACCTCCGCGGTGAGACAGTTGCGCGTCTCCGGCCGGTTCAGCGTGATGACGGCGATGCCGTCGTCCCGGGCATCGAACAACACCGCGTCGTTCGTCGGATCCCCGGTCATCGGACAACTCGGCTCATCAGAAACCTCTCTGTCGGATCACGTGTGCCTCACGGTCGAGCGCGTCGCGGAAGTCGGGGTGGGCGATGGCGATCAGCCGTCTGCTTCGTTCGGCCAGCGTTCGTCCACGCAGTTCTGCGGCTCCGAATTCGGTGACGACCACGTCCACCTCACTTCTCGCGGTGGTGACCGGGCCCGAGAGCGCGGCGGTGATCCGGCTGACGGTGCCGTTCTTCGCGGTCGCCGGCAGCGCCATGATGGCGTGGCCTCCCGGCGAACGTGCGCCCGCACGCACGAAATCCACCTGCCCACCCGTGCCGCCCAGGTACGCGGACCCGCTCTGTTCCGCGTTGACCTGCCCGGTCAGGTCGACCTCCATTGCGGAGTTGATCGTCACCAGGTTCTCCAGTTGCGCCAGCACGCCGGCGTCGTGGGTGTACGAGGTCGTGCACATCCGGATCTCCCGGTTTCGGTGCGCGAATCCGTAGAGCCGATCGGTGCCGATCAGGGCGCCGGTGATCGACACCCCCCGGTCGAGCTTCTTGCGGGGGGTGGACAGGGCGCCGGACTCGCCGAGGGCGACGAGGCCGTCGCCCAGCATGCCGGAGTGCACCCCGAGATCCCTGCGGTCGGAGAGCAGGCGCAGGACGGCGTCCGGGACGGCGCCGACCCCCATCTGCAGGACCGCGCCGTCACCGATGTACTCGGCGGCGTGCCGGGCGATCGCTTCGTCGGTCTCGCCGATCCGTCCCGGCGGCACCTGCACAGGTGGGCGCGAGACGTGTACCGCGTAATCGATTCTCGACTCCGGGAGCATCTCGCCGAAGGTGAACGGCACCTGATCGTTGACCTCGGCGACCACTACCCGCGCCCGCGCGACGGCGGCCTGCACATAGTCGCTGACAAGACCGTAACTGTGGTTGCCCTCGCCGTCGGCGGGACCGACCTGAACGAATGCCACGTCGCAACCGATGATTCCCGCCTCGATCATCGGGCCGACCTGACTGACGTGGCACGGAATCACGTCGAGGCGGTGCGCCTTGCTCATCGACCTCAGGGCGCCGATGGCGCCCATACTGGACAGCGCAAAACTCTCGGCCGATTCGGGGGTGAAGATTCCCGAGAAACTGGTCGCGACGAACACCGTCAGATCGCCGACGTCGCGGCCTTGCGCAATCAGCGCTTCGAGCACGCTCGACGGTTCACCGCACGCCTGGCCGACGACGATGTGATCGCCCGGGCGGAGGAATTCGCGAACATCGATGGCCGCGTCGGTACGGACCTGTGTCATGTGCCTTCCGTTCCGCGGGCGCCGTTCGAGTCGGAATCGCCTGCACGCGAACAGGGTTCGGCGGCACGCCGGAGTTGCTCGAGGACGTCGGCGGTGTCGGCGCCGAGCCGGGGCGCCGGTCCCGCGATGCGTCCGGGTGTACGCGAGAACCAGGTGGGCGGCCCGGGATAGCGGACCGGCCCGTACGGAGAGTCGACGTCGTCGAAGAAGCCGGTCTGTTCGAGATGCGGATTGTCGAACAGTTCGTCCAGCGTTCGCACCGGAGCGGCGGGGATATCACGAGACCGCAGGAGATCGAGCCATTCCTGCGTCGTGCGCTCCTCGAACGTCGTGCCGAGAAGTTCGTAGACCTCGTCGATCCGACGCGCCCGCTGTTCGAGAGTCGCGAAGTGTTCGCCGGCCCATTCCGGTTTCACGGCGTCGACGAATGCCGCCCATTGCTTGTCGTTGTAGACGAGCGCCGAGATCCGGCCATCCTTGGTGCGGTACGGCTTTCGGTTCCGTGCGACGACGCGCGGGTAGACAGCCGGGCCCAGCGGCGGTGTGAACATCGCGCCGTTGCCGTGTTCGACGAGCATGAAGGCCGCCATGGTTTCGAACATGGCTACTTCGACTTCCTGCCCCTCCCCTGTCCGTTCACGATGGAAAAGGGCCATCATCGTGGCGTAGAGCGCTGTCATCCCGGCGACCTTGTCGGCGATGATCGTGCCCACGTACCCCGCCTCACCGGTCAACTGCTCTTGCACCGACGGCAAGCCGCATTCCGCCTGGATCGTGTCGTCGTAGGCCGTGAGGTTCGAGTCGGGTCCGCCGCGCCCGTATCCGTAACAGTTGGTGTAGACGATCGACGGGTTGAGTGCCGCGACATCGTCGTATCCGAATCCGAGACCCGCTACGGCCGTCGCACGCATCGAGTGGATGAACACATCGGCGTCGGCGATCAACTCCCGGAGCGTCGACGCGCCCTCGTCGGTGCGCAGATCCAGTACGACGCTGCGTTTGCCGCGGTTGACGTTGACGAAGACACCGCCCATCCCGGTCTCGGGGCCCACCGAGATGTAGCGGGTGTTGTCGCCCGCGGGGGGTTCGATCTTGACCACGTCCGCCCCCATGTCGGCCATGATCTGGGTGCAGTACGGACCCATCACCATCGCCGTCAGGTCGACGACTCGCACTCCTGACAGGGGACCTCGGTGTTTCATCGACAGAACCTCGCTGCTGCGTCGGGTCGGATTCCCCGGCGCGCGGGCCTTCCGGGAACGGCGCAAAACTATCAGATGAATCTTTACAAGGATAGTGGTATGACTGGGTGGTGGACAGAACCAGCGCCCTCTCGGGCACGATCGACACGGTGCTCGACTCCGCCCTTTCGTCCCACCCGGACGCACCGGCGATCGAGGCCGCCTCGGGAGTGTGGTCGTACGCCCAACTCGACGACCAGGCCCGACGCGCCGCAGGGGCATTGTGGACACTCGGTGTCCGGCCCGGCGACCGGGTGGCAGCGTGCCTGCCCAACGACCTCGACATCGTCGCGGCCTTCCACGGAGCACAACGCGTCGGCGCGGTCTGGGCCGGGATCGGCGAAGCACTCTCCGCCGCAGAGCAACAGAACCTGCACGACATCTGCGCGCCGGCCGTGGTGCTCGCCGGACCCCAGTACAAGGCCGGTGGGTCGCGGTGTGTCGGCCCCGATTGCTGGGCCGCACTACTTGCGGCCGGCCACGAGTGCCCGCCCCTCACCCACGATCTCGATCAGCCCGCCGGAATCGCCTTCACCAGCGGGACTTCCGGGACGCCGAAAGCCGTCGTGCACAGCCAGCGCAACCTTCTCTTGCCCGGAGCAGTGCTGGTCGCCACCCGGGGCTGGGGCCGGGAACTTCGCAAGGGAGACAGCTTCCCGCTGACGATTCTCAATCTCATGGTGCTCTCCACCCTGCTCACCGCACAGGCGGGCGGGTGCGCCGTGATCATGAACCGGCGCGACCTCGAGGGTGTCGCACACTGGATCTCTTCCCGCCGCGTCACCGTATGGAACGGCGCCCCGGCCCAGCTCTACGATCTCGCCGCGCGACCCGACCTGGATCTCGGTTCGCTGCGCGAGGTGTGGAGCGGCGGCAGCGACACCCCCGACGGCCTGCGCCGATCCTTCGCCGACGCACACGGCCTGATACCGCGCGTCACCTACGGTCTGACGGAAGCACCCACCGTCGTGTCCATCGACCCACCCGGCACCGCATGGCGACCCGGAACGAGCGGACAGGTACTGCCCCAGTACGACGTCGCCGCGTACGACGACGGCGGTCGCCGCCTTCCTCCCGGTGAGCCGGGTGAACTGCGGCTGACCGGCGCAACAACCGGACACTGGGCACACGCATGGACGCCGATGCTCGGTTACCTCGAGGACGGGAACATCCGGCCGCCGGAACCCGGAACCGTCCCGACCGGCGACATCGGGACCGTGGACGCCGACGGCTGGCTCACCGTCGTCGACCGTAAGAAACTCGTCATCATCCGCGGCGGAGCGAACGTCTACCCGCTCGAGGTCGAGCGCGTCATCGCCACCCATCCCGACGTCACGAAGGTCGCGGTATACCCGGTGCCGGACGACCGGCTCGGCCAGCGTGTCGCCGCGGTCATCGAAAGTTCCTCAGAACAACCGGATTTCGACGCGCTCACCGAGTTGTGCCGAAGTGAACTCTCCCCGTACAAGGTCCCCGAGATCTGGAGCCGGATCGACTGCCTGCCCGTCAACGCCATGGGCAAGATCCAGCGCGCCGGGTTGTGCGAACTCGTCCACGCACACCGGCGGCCCGCGCCGGACCGGACGTGACACTCTGCTCGTACATCGATCCACCCCCGAACCCGAGGAGCGCCCCGTGGCGTTGAACAGCGAGATCGTCACACGAATGTTCGGCCTGGAAGGCCGGGTCGCGATCGTGACCGGCGCGTCCTCCGGACTCGGCGCGACCGTCGCGGAAACCCTCGCGGGACTGGGCGCCGAGGTTGCCGTCGTGGCCCGCCGGAAAGACCGTCTCGAAGAACTCGCCGAACGGATCGGCGGCTTCGCGGTGGCCGCCGACCTGACCGATCTCGACGCGATCGGACAAGTCGTGCCGGCCGTGGCCGAGAAACTCGGACCCCCCGAAATCCTCGTGAATGCAGCCGGAAGCATGTTCACGGAGGAGCGGGCCGAGTCGGAACCGCTCGACGCGATGCGCCGTACCCTCGACCTCAACCTGCTGGCGCCGTTCCGCCTCGCACAGGACGTGTTCCCGCACATGCGCGCTGCCGGACGCGGCTCCATCGTGAACGTCTCGTCCATCAGTGGACGAGTCGGCGTCCCGGGTATCCCCCAGGCTTCTTACGCGGCAAGCAAACTCGGGCTGTCCGGTCTGACGGCCGAGCTCGCCGTCCAGTGGGCGCGACACTCGATCCGGGTGAACACGGTGGCGCCCGGCTTCTTTCGCAGCGAAATCACCGGGCCGCTCTACGACAGTGAACGCGCCTCCGAATACCTGCGGAGAAACACTCCGCTCCCGAAGGACGGAACCGCCGACGACATCGTCGGCGCGATCGTGTGGCTCGCCGGTGACGCCGGTAGTTACGTCACCGGTCAGACCGTCGTCGTGGACGGCGGGTGGACGGCGCGCTGATCTTCCCGCTGTCCGGCAGCGACGCCGACCCCCGCGGCACAGTCGGTCTCCGACGAGACGCCCTCCGGGTAATGGCATGCCACGAAATGGCCCGGACGTATCTCGCGAATCGACGGTTCCTCGGCGGCGCACGTGTCCCGGGCCGACGGGCACCTGGTGCGGAACCGGCATCCACTCGGCGGATCGACAGGTGACGGGATATCTCCGGCCGGTGCCGTGCGTTGCACCGGCGCCTCGGGATCGGGTTCGGGAACGGCGCTGATCAGAGCGCGCGTGTACGGATGCGCGGGTGCGCTGAACAGTTCGTCGGACGCTGCGACCTCACACACCTTGCCGAGATACATCACCACGACACGGTCGCTCACGTTCTTCACCACCGCGAGGTCGTGCGCGATGAAGACGAGAGTGAGCTTGTACCGGGTCTTCATGTCTTCGAGCAGGTTGATGATCTGGGCCTGCACGGACACGTCGAGCGCGGATACCGGCTCGTCGCAGATCACGAGTTCGGGATCGAGAACCATCGCCCGCGCGATCGAGATGCGCTGGCACTGTCCTCCGGAGAATTCGTGGGGCAGCCGATCCGACGCCGTATCCGGGTCGAGACCCACACGTTCGATCATCGCCCGGGTGCGAGACTCGATTTCCTCTGCCGGCGCGCCGCCCTGGATCCGCAAGCCTTCGGCCACGATGTCCTTGACCTTGCGCATCGGGTTGAGAGAGGAAATCGGATCCTGGAAGATCATCTGCAGCTTCCGGCGGTGCGCACGAAGTGCGGAGCCTCTGAGACCGACGATCTCGGATCCGTCCACGACCACCGAACCCGATGTGGGAGGCGGAAGTTGCAGGATCGCCTTCGCCACGCTCGACTTACCGCATCCCGATTCCCCGACCAGGCCGACTGTCTCTCCTCGTCTGGCGTCGAAGCTCACGTCCGAGACCGCGAAGACCCGCTCGTTGCCCTTGCCTGCATATTCGACGGTGAGGTTCCGGACGCTGAGCACCACGTCCTGGTCGTCCCGCAGATGCGCAGTTCCACTGCCGGCCATCAGATCACGTCCCTGGAATCGATTCGGGTCCCGGCCGCCGTCACACCGGCGGAGGCGTTGGCTTCTCGTGCGGTGTCACCGGCAGGCGTGCCCAGTGGATAGAAACAGGCGGCGGAATGCTGCGGTGAGTCGTCTGCGGCCTCGAGCCGGGGCGTGTCCACCAGGCACCGGGCCTGCGCCGACGGGCATCTCGGCGCGAAGCTGCACCCCGCGGGCGGGTCGATGACGGTGGGCGGCCGCCCGGGGATGGACGGCAGTCGGGTGTGGCTCGGATCGCCGAGACGCGGGATCGCGTCCATCAACGCCCGGGTGTAGGGGTGGCGCATGTGGGAGAACAACTGTCGCGTCGGGCCGGTCTCGACGACCTTTCCCGCATACATGACGGCGATGGAATCCGTGCGTCCTGCCACGACTCCGAGATCGTGCGTGATGAGAATCATGCCCATATCGGTCGTCGCCTGTAGATCGCCGAGCAGATCGAGGATCTGTTGCTGCACGGTGACGTCGAGCGCGGTGGTGGGTTCGTCGGCGATGAGCAACTTCGGTGAGCACGCGATTGCCAGTGCGATCGTCACCCGCTGCCGCATTCCCCCCGACAGGTGGTGCGGATACCGGCCGAACCGCGTGGCCGGCTCCGGGATGCCGACTTGCGTCAGCAACCGGATCGCCTCGGTCTTCGCTGCCCGGCGGTCGAGGCCGAGGTGGAAACGCAGTGTCTCCGTGAGTTGCTGTCCGATGGTGAGGACCGGTGTCAGTGAGGTCATCGGGTCCTGGAAGACCATCGCCAGATCCACGCCCCACAGGTGCTTGTTCCGCTTCGGCGAGACCGTGGCGAGGTCGACGCCGTCGAGCAGGATTTCGCTGCCCGGCAGGACTCGCGCGCTGGGAGCCAGGATCTTCATGACCGCGCGTGAGAGCACCGATTTTCCGGAACCCGACTCGCCGACGATGCCGAGGGTCCGTCCCGCTTCGACGCGCAGGTCCACGCCGTCGACGGCCCTGACCTGACCTCGCGGCGTATCGAACCACACCCGCAGCCCGCGCACCTCGAGCAGCGCACCGCGGGATGACGCGGCGCCCGGATTCTCGACGGCGGCGTCCGCCGTCATCTCCCCTACCTCGGTCATATGGAGGACTCCCTACCTATCCGGCCCCGCATCCAGTCGCCGAGCTTGTTGAACGAGTACACGGTCAAGAAGAAGAACAACGACGGAATTAGCACGAGATGCGGGTATTCCCTGAGTGATTCACGTCCCGCGGCGAGCATCCCGCCCCAGCTCGGCGTCGGTGGCGGCACCCCCAGTCCCAGGAAGCTCAAGCTGCCTTCTGCGACCACGAGAGTGGCCATCACCACCAGAGCAAGCGACATGACCGGAAGCATCACGTTGGCGAGTAGCTCCCGCAGCAGCACACGCCACGGTCCGGCACCGAGGGCCTTCGCCGCGATGACGAATTCACGTTCCGCGAACGCCATGGTGTTGGCTCGCGCCACCCGTGCGAAGTTCGGGATGCCCAGCAACGCGAGGCCGAGGACCAATGTCGGCAGGCCCGGACCGAGAGCGGCCACCAGCGCGATGAGGAAGATCAGGGCCGGGAAGGACAGCAGGAAGTTGACGAGAAGCGACACGATGCGGTCCGTCACTCCACGGAAATAACCGGCGACCATGCCCGCCGCGACCCCGATGATCATCGCGATAGCGGTACCGCCGATCGCGACCGCCATCGACACCCTGGCACCGTGGATGCACCGCGACAAGATGTCTCGTCCCAGCGAATCGGTTCCCAGCAGGTGCGATCCCCACGAAGGTGGGGCGCTGAAGTCGTCGGTGATCTCGTTGGGGTCGGGCATCGGGAGCCAATCCGCGACCAGAGCGGCGACGACCACGGCAGCGATCCACACCGCACCGAGTACCGCGCCGTAATCGCGTCCCCGTCTGCGCGCGGCCTTCCGGGGAACGGGAGGGACTTCGGTCGGCGGGAGATGTTCCGTCGCGGTGCCGGTACTCTCCTGCCGGATGACATCGGTCACGAGGCACTCACCTTCCGTACTCTCGGGTCGAGCAGCGGGTAGGCCAGGTCGACGACGGTATTGATGGACAGGTAGAGCAACGCGCTGAGCAGCACGACCGCCTGCACCACGATGAAGTCGCGCGAGAGAATCGAGTTGACGACGAGGCTGCCCATCCCCGGCAGGGAGAAGATCAGTTCCACGATCACCGTGCCCCCGATGAGCCGGCCGATCACCACACCGGACACGGTGACGAGCGAGAAGGACGACTGCCGCAGCGCGTGCCGGACGAGGATCCGCGACGTGGGCAATCCCCGGGCGCGCGCCGAGAGGACGTGATCCTGTTGCAGAGTCGCCATCATGTCGCCTTTGAGAAGCCTCGTGAACAACACACATTCACCCGCAGCCAAGGTCAGGACCGGAAGGGCGATGTGCGAGAGGTGCTCGACGGGATCCTCGGAGAACGGCACCCAGCCGAGTGTCGGGAGCAGACCGAGTTGCACGCCGAAGACGAACACGAGGAGGATGCCGAGTACGAAGGACGGCACGGCCAGTGTCGCAGAGGTCAACGCCGTTGCGACCCGGTCCAGACGGCCCCCGGGGCGGTAGGCCGACCAGACACCGACGGGGATCGACACCGCGAGCGCGACGAACATGGACAGGATCGCGAGTTCCAGCGATACCGGAGCACGTTCGGCGATCGAGGCGAGCACATCCGTCTGGGTGGTGAACGAGCGCCCGAAATCGCCCTGGAGCACACCACCGATCCACGAGAGGTACCGCTCCATGAGCGGATCGTCGAGACCGTAACTCGCGCGGGCGATGTCGCGCATCTCGTCGCTCGCACCCGGTGGAACCAGACTGTCGACCGGATCGCCGGGGATCAATTCCAGCAGCAGGAACACCGCCACACTGACCATCCAGATCAGCAGCAGGAAGTTCCCTATCGGTACAGCACTTCGTCTGACGATGACGCCCACGCTCGATCAACCCCGTTCGTTCGGTGTGCCGAGTCGCGGCGGGCGCGGCCGTAGATCACGGCCGTGCCC
>NZ_JAXION010000048.1:0-30337 GCF_049311045.1 Rhodococcus sp. 7Tela_A2
CGCCCGCCCCCCCCCCCGGGGCGGCGCCCTGCGTTGTCTTCCGAGGAGCCCGCACCGGGGGCGGCCCGGCCGGAACCGGGCCCGCCCGGTATCAGCCGGCGAGCTGGGCCACGGTACGTACGGCGTACTCGAGTGCGTAGTCGGGGTCGGCGGCCGCACCCTTGACGTCGGCGTTGAGCGCGGCCACCACGCCGAGCGCCGTGCCGATCGAGGCGGGCGCCCAGGCTCGGGCCTGTGCCTGCGCCTTCTTGACCTTCCACGGGGGCATTCCGAGACCGGACGCGAGGGCGAACGGGTCGCCGCGACCGGCCGAACCGACCCGCGCGATGGTATGCACCGCGTCGGCGAGCGCGTCGGCGAGCAGGACATGCGCAACCCCACGGTGCATCGCCCACCGCAGCGCCTCGAGAGCACCGGCCGTATCGCCCGTGACAGCCTTCTCGGCGACATCGAAACCCGTGATCTCCGCCTTGCCGGAGTAGTAGCGCCGCACCGCCGCGGCGTCGATCTTGCCGCCCGTGTCCGCCACCAGCTGACTGCACGCTGCGGCCAATTCCCGCAGATCGGATCCGACGGATTCGATGACCAACTGCTCGACGTCTGATGCGACCCGTACGTCGACCGCCTGGAACTCCTTGTGGACGAAGGCGCGTACCCACGCCGCGCGGTCTCCGGCCTTCGCGGGCGCCGCACAGTCGTGCTCCACCGCACCGCACGAACGCAGACCACCGACCATCGCCTTGGCGCGTCCCCCGCCGTTGTGAACGACGACGAGTGTGACGCCGTCGGGCACGGCGCCCGCGGCGTCGAGGATCAGCGCTGCGGCATCCTTGCCGGCCTCGCCCGCGGACTCGAGGATCACGACCCGGTCCTCGGCGAACAGCGACGGGCTCAGCAACTCGGCAAGTTCGGGAGGTGACGCGTCGCCGGCACGCAACCGCGTCACCGGAAGATCGGTGCCGGCCCCGCTCCGGGCACGCACGGCGGCGACGATCTTCGCAATTGCACGATCGATCAGGAGTTCCTCGTCGCCGAGGAGCAGATGCAAAGGAGAATCGCTCACGGCTCGATGGTGTCACGGTGGTCCGACACCACGGCCAAGGCCCCCGACCCCGCGCGCACCACCGCGACATCGCCGTGCCGGTCGGTGCTGAGCACCCGGGTACCGAGCCTGCGCAGCACGTCGACCGTCTGTGGATGCGGATGGCCGAACGTGTTGTCGCGGCCGGCGCTGATCACCGCGACACGGGGACGCACCGCCGCGAAGAACCGGGCCGGAGTGGTACGCGAGCCGTGGTGCGGCACCTTGAGCACGTCGGCCCGCACGTCGACACCGGCGCGCACCAGCGCGTCGAGGGCCGCCTCCTCCGCGTCGCCCGGCAGCAGAATCCGCCCGACCGGGGTGTCGGCGACCAGCACGAGCGAGAGGTCGTTCTCCGATGCGTAACCCGGTCCCGCGGGAGCGACGACCCGGATTGTCGTCGCACCCGAGACGAGGACCTCGCCGGGATCGGCCTCCCGCATCGGGACTGCGTGCTGTGCGAGGAGATGACCCAGCTCGGCGCCCCCGTCACGGGCTGCGGCGCCCGGACCCACCACCACCGCGCCCACGTCGCGTCCCCGGAGGACACCGGTCACACCCCCGGTGTGGTCCGCGTGCAGGTGCGACACGACGAGCATCGACACCGTGCGGATCCGGAGTTTGCGCAGACAGCGGTCCACGGGTCCGGGCTCGGTCCCCGCGTCGACGACCACCGCCCCTCCCCCGTCCGTCGCGACGATCAGCGCATCGCCCTGGCCCACATCGCAGGCAACGAACACCCACCCCGCGCCCGGCCACGCGGGTTCGAGCAACCGGACCGGTATCCACACCGCCGCCACGGACAGCAGCGCCACTCCGGTGGCGAGCCGGACCCGCCGGTTCCGCGCCGCCGTCCAAGCCAGAACTGCGACGGCACCGGCGGTCACGGCTCCTGCCATCCCGTCCGGAACGGCTACCTCGGCGGACGGCACCGCGGAGGATCGATCTGCGACACCGAGCATCCACCACAGCAACGGCGCAGCGCCGCGCGCGAGCAACTCCCCGGCCGCAGGATGAACCGTCGCGGCCACGGCGACTCCCGATCCGAGCACCGTCAGTGGCGCCACGACCGGAGTGACCAGGATGTTCGCCGCGACGGCGACGAGACTGACGGTGCCGGTCGCGGCGGCGACGATCGGAGCGGTGACCGCGAACGCGGTCGTCGACACCGCCGTGACCTCGGCCATCGCCCGCGGCCACCCGTGTGCACACAGCCGCTCGACCGCGACGGGCGCGAGCACGACGAGGCCCCCGGTCGCCGAGACCGACAGCGCGAAACCGATATCGACGGCGAGATCGGGCACCACCAGGAGCAACACACCCACCGCCGCACACAAGGCGGGAAGTGCTCGGCGTTCGCGGCCCGAGACGAGCGCGAGCAATGCGATCGCGCCCATCGCTGCCGCCCGCACCACGCTGGGCGACGGCCGGACCACGATCACGAACGCGACGAGAGCCACCGCCGCCAAGGCCGTCCCGGTGCGTGGACCGAGTCCCGCCGCACGCACGAGAAGCAGAACCGCACCGAGCACGATGCTCACATTGGCCCCGGACACAGCAGTCAGGTGGGTCAGTCCGGCAACGCGGAAGTCGGCACGCACCTCGTCCGGCAGCGCCGACGTATCGCCGACGACGAGGCCCGGCAGCAATCCGGCCTGTTCGGGCGACAGCGCGCGTCGGCACGCGTCGGCAAGTCGGTCCCGCACCCCACCGGCCCACGTGTGCCAGGCCGGCGGGGGCTCGACGGTGCGCGGGTGCCCGTCCGCGCGGAGGACGGCAACGCTCGTCCCCGCCCCCTCGAATTCCGACACCCGGACACGCGCGGTAACACGTTGTCCGGGCAGTAGATCCGACCACCCGTCGGCGGGCGCGAACACCACGACGGCGCCGCCCGTCGCCTGCGTGCCACCTGCGATCGTGGTGTGCCGCAGAACCGCCGGCAGACGAACCTGCGGCTCGCCGCCGAAGGTGGCGCGCCGCACGATCTTCGGATCGTCGGTCGGTTCGAAGGTCGCGCTCACCCATCGCCCGTCCGCCGCCGCCTGCGCCACCGGGTGTGTTTCGGCGAACCACATCCGCACCCCTGCAGCCGCACCGAAACCCACGACGACGGCGCAGACCGCGAGCACGACCGGCACCACCGCGTGGTTACGCCACCTGCCCGGGCCCCGGAGACGAACACCCACAACGAGAACGACAACGGCGATCGCACCCGTCACCAGCACAACGCTCGCCGACGAACCGAGATGCAATCCGGTCGCGGTCGCCACCCACGCGGCCGCGGCGCACGGCACGAGGCGCGCGTCCAGACGCGGAGTGTCGGTCATACGGTGACCAGTTCGCGCAACCGCGCGAGCCGGGCGGGGCCGATCCCGTCGACCTCTCCGAGTTGCTCGACGTCGGCGAACGGTCCGTTCGCCTGCCTGAACGCGACAATCGACGCGGCCGTCACCGGACCCACGCCCGGAAGCGAATCCAGCGTCGCCTCGTCCGCTGCGTTGAGGTCGATCTTCCCCTGCCCCGGCACCCCTCCGGCGTCGCCGTCCGGGCCGTCCCCACCCTGAGGGGCCGCACCCGACACCACGCTTCCGTGCGGAATCGGCTGCGGCGGAGACAGACCCACGACGATCTGGTCTCCGTCCGCTATGCGCCGCGCGAGGTTGAGACCTACGAGGTCGGCTCCCGGTGCGACACCGCCAGCGGCGTCGAGCGCGTCGGCGACCCGCGCGCCGGGCGCGGTCGTCACGAGCCCGGGCCGGTGGACAAGACCCACCACACTCACGACAAGGTCGGCCGGTAGGTTCTCGGGCTCCGGCACGGGCGGCGGGACAGGCGCGGTCGCGACCACACTGTCCACCGAAGGCAACGGCGGCACCGGCTCCGGGACGGGCCGGTCGCGCCACACGACCCCGAGGCCGATGACCACCGCGAGCACAGCGACGCCGGCGAGAGCAACGCTTCCGCGGTGCCCGGTTGCCCACCTCGCGGCAGCGATCCGCTCGGTCAGCCGCGACGGATACGGCTCCGGTTCGTCGTATTCTCCGGCCGTGCCGGCGACCTCGTCCGCCTCGCGCATCTCGGCGCCGACGCGACCCGCCGTTCGCGCGATCGCGCCCAGCCTGTTTCTCGCCAGGTCGCCGCCGTCAGTGCTCGCCATGGCGCGACGGTAACGCCGCGGCGGACCCGGAAAATCCGGCCGGCAGCAGGATGATCAGGGCTGGGGATGAACCGGGCACCTGGGGACGAACCCCCGTGCGCTCGGACCCGCGGGGTCAGGCGTGCGCGACGACGACGCCCACCGCACCCGGCCCCACGTGCGCGCCGAGGACCGCGTCGAGTTCGGTGACCGTGACCTCCGCCTCCGGAAGCCGCTCGGACAGTTGCTCGACGAGCTGACCGGCTCGCTCGGGTGCGTCACGGTGGTGCACCGCGACGAGTGCGCCCGGCCCGGCCTCCGCGACGACACCGTCCACGAGTTTGGCCATCGCTTTGGTCATGGTGCGGGTCTTCTCCCGCAGAACCAATTTTCCTTCGACGAGGTGCAGCACCGGTTTCATCGCGAGGGCGGTGCCCAGCAGCGCGGTCGCGGTGCCGATACGGCCCCCGCGGCGCAGATGATCGAGACGGTCGACGACGAGAAGGGTCCTGGCGGACGCGGCGACCTTCTCGGCCCGGTAGAACACCTGGTCGAGGTCCTCGCCTGCCCGCGCAGCCTTCGCCGCGTCGAGCGCCGCGAAACCCAAACCCATTGCCGTGTTGCGGGAATCGACGAGCCGAATCCGCTCGCCCAGCTCGTCGGCGGCGGAGCGCGCGGCGTCCCAGGTTCCGGACAGCAATCGTGAGAGATGGACTGCCACCACACCGTCGCCGTCGCTGTCGGCGAGCGCCGACGTGTATGCCTCGGTCAGTTCCGCGGGCGAGGGGCCCGAGGTGGTCACCGTCGCAAGGTCGTCGGGGAGTGCGTCGACGCCTTCACGAAGATCCTGTCCGTCCGCGATGACGTGCAACGGCACCACGCGGATGTCGTACCGATCCACCAGTTCCGGATCGAGACAACACGACGAATCGGTCACCACCACGACAGCCACGACGACTACCGTAAGCCGTCCGCGGCGGGTTGCGCATCCCGGTGCGCCATCCGGACAGCGTCCACGACAGCGGCGGCGACGCGGCGATGCGCTTCCCAGCCCCAGTGGATCCCGTCCGGATTCGCGTCGCCGGAATGGATGTCGTCGTGGACCGCCTCACCGAGATCGACGAGCGGAACGGCATTCCGCGATGCCCAACCGGTGATCGCGTGCACCGCGGGACGCCGGCCGCGGTGGACCGAGCGGTACTGCTCGCTGCGGTGCACCGACGGAAGTGTGCCGATGACCGGCAGGTCCGGGCGCACGTACGCCAGAGACTCCCGGATCATCTCGAGGTATTCGACGCTGATGCGCGGCGGCAGGGCGACAGGCCATCCCAGCGGGGAGAGCCGGGGCTGAAGCCACCCGTACGCGGTGCGGGCGACGCGGCGCAACGCCGGCGGACGCACGTACCGCAGTCCTTCCCGCAGGGCGGTGGGCAGCGGCGACGGGAGTGTGTCCATTCCTCCCACGCCGAGCACCACGGCGCCCGCACGCGGAATGGTCGCCCAGACGCGGGGGTCCTGCGTCAGCGCCCACCACGCGTCGCGGGAGGTCCACCCGATACGCGCCACGAGTTCCACATCCCAGCCCAGTTCGGCGGCGACGAGATTCGGCCAGATGCGCGGATCGTCGGCCGGTAGTCCGCCCTTGGGGCCGTAATAGCTCAGGGAGTCGGCGAGCACCAGCAGCGTCGGCCGCCGAGTCGCGGCACCTGCGTCGGTGTCCTCACCGGACACCGGCTCAGAGGACGTCATCGGGTGCCACCACAGCCGACGCGTTCCACACGTCGAGTCGCCAGGACGGCGTGTCACCGTAACCGCTCAACTGCACCCAGCCGGTGTTGCCGAGCCCTCCGAGCACCGGCCAGCGGTCCACGGGCAGGTCCAGCAGCGCTGCGGTGAGCGCCGCGATCAGCCCTCCGTGCGCCACCAGGACGATCGGCTCGTGACCCCACTGCTCGTGCTTGTCGAGCAGTTCCTCCACCAGGGGGACGCTGCGACGGGCGACATCCACGCGGCTTTCGCCCTCCGGCGGCGCCCAGGTCGCGTCGGCCCGCCAGGCACTGCGTGCGCCCGGACCGATCGCGTCGACGTCACTGTGGGTGAGGCCTTGCCACTGCCCGAGGTGGGTCTCACGCAGCCGCGCGTCGATCTCGACGGGAAGGCCCGCGCGGTCGGCGACGGCGACTGCGGTGTCGTACGCACGCCGCAGGTCCGACGAGACGACCGCGAACGGGTTCAGCGCAGCCATCGCGTCGGCGACGGCGGCGGCCTGTTTCCGGCCGAGGTCGGACAGTTCCGTGTCGAGTTGGCCTTGCATTCTCCGGGTCGCGTTGTACCCGGTCTGTCCGTGGCGCAGCAGAATCAGCCGGCGCACCCGCGGCTCGCTCACGCGTTGCCCGTGGGATCGACGTCTTCGGTCGCGGTACCGGTCTCACCGGGCGCCGTCTCGTCCGAGCCGGCCTCGACTGCCGAACGCGGGGTTCCGACGCCCTCGACGGGCACCGTCGGGCAGTCCTTCCACAGGCGCTCGAGCGCGTAGAAGTTGCGTTCCTCCTCGTGCTGGACATGCACCACCACGTCGACGTAGTCGAGAAGCGTCCAGCGGCCTTCGCGGGTTCCCTCGCGGCGGACCGGCTTGTGACCGGCTTCGCGGAGCTTGTCCTCGATGTTGTCCACGATCGCGTTGACCTGGCGTTCGTTCGGCGCGGACGCGATGACGAAGCAGTCGGTGATCACCAACTGCTCCGACACGTCGAGCACCACGACATCGGTTGCCAGTTTCTCGTCGGCCGCCAGGGCCGCGACACGGGCCATCTCGATTGCTTCTGTCGATGCGCTCACTGCGTGCTCTTTCTCTCGGTACTGCTGTCGATGTAATGGTCGTCGGTGCCGGTGCTCGCGTCGGCGGTCGTGCTCTCGCTGTAGAGGCGGCGTTTGCTGATGTACTGCACCACTCCGTCCGGCACGAGGTACCAGACCGGCCGGTTCGCCCGGACCCGCTCCCGGCATTCGGTCGACGAGATCGCCAGGGCAGGGATCTCGATGAGGCTCACGGCCTCGTCCGGTAGGTCGACGAGGTGCGGCGCCAGATGTTCGGTGTGCAGGTCGTACCCGGGTCGCGAGACCCCGACGAAGCGGGCGAGACCGAACAGAGTCTGCCAATTTTGCCACGACAGGATCGACCCGAGCGCGTCCGCACCGGTGATGAAGTACAGCTCCGCACCCGGATACCTGTCGCGGAGGTCGCGCAGCGTGTCGACGGTGTACGTGGGCGTCCCCCGGTCGATGTCCACCCGGCTCACGGTGAATCGCGGGTTCGAGGCCGTCGCGACCACCGTCATCAGGTACCGGTCCTCCGCGGGGCTGACGTCCCGCTTCGATTTCTGCCACGGCTGCCCGGTGGGGACGAAGATCACCTCGTCGAGACCGAAGCGTGCCGCGACCTCGCTGGCGGCAACGAGGTGGCCGTGGTGGATCGGGTCGAAGGTGCCGCCCATCACGCCCAGACGTCGCTGAGGCACTACGGGCCGCTCCGATGGCTGATGCACGATGGTTCAGCTTACGGGGTCACACCGGGAGCAGGCCCGCCACCACCGCGGCCAGCTGTTGCGCCGACCGGCACTCGTGCATCGTGATGACCTCCGCGTACGCGCGGGCCGCCGAATCTCCGGAGCCCCATTGGCCGCGCGGCTCGGGATTGAGCCAGTGAGCGTGCCGCGCGACACCGACGAGATGTTCGAGCACATCGAGGTTGGGATTCCGGTAGTTCGTCCGTGCGTCGCCGAGGATGAGCAGCGAACTGCGCCCGGTGAGGCTGTGGGCATGCCGCTCGGCGAAGGTCGCCAGCGCGTTGCCGTAGTCGGAGTGTCCGTCGTAAGTGATCAGGTCTGCCTCGCGCAGCATCCTCGACATCGCGTCACCGAGGTCGGCGCCCGACGAAAAGTAATGGGTCACTTCGTCGGTCGTGTCGATGAACGCGAACACCCGCACCCGGGAGAACTGTTCGCGCAGCGCGTGCACGAGGAGCAGCGTGAAGTGCGAGAAACCGGACACCGAACCGGAGACGTCGCACAGCACGACCAGTTCCGGCCGGGCCGGTCGTGGCTTGCGGTTGATCAGGTCGATCGGCACGCCGCCGGTGGACATGGACTTTCGCAGTGTGCGGCGCAGGTCGATCGCGCCGGCACGAGACCGGCGACGACGGGCCGCGAGGCGGCTGGCGAGCAGACGCGCGAGGGGCATCACGCTGCGGCGGAGCGCGACCATGTCGGCATCGGAGGCACGGAGGAAGTCGACTTCCTCTGCCAACTTGGGCACACCGTACTTCTCGACGCGTTCGCGGCCGAGGTGTTCCGCGGTGCGCCGCCGCGTCTCCCGTTCGACCATTGCCCGGAAGTCCGCGATTCTCCGCGCCGCGGTCCGCCGGGCGACCTCGGTTTCGTAGTCGCCGTCCGTGCGTGCATCCGGTGCGCTGTTTCCGAGCAGGCCTTCGAGGATCCTGGTGAGCAGCGTCTCCGGAGCCACCTCGCGCAGAGCCTGATACGCCGAGAAGGAGGGTCCGTTGGACGACTTGTACTGCCCGAGTTCCTCCACCATCTGCGCGGTGAGCGCCTCGACGGCGGCCTGCGCTTCGGCGGAGTCGTCGGCGAGCAGTTCGGCGAGCAGTTCGCGGAGCGCGTCGAGGTCGATATCGCCGTCGGGAGTACGCGGAAGGTCGGCGTCGGGTGCGTCGGCGGTGCGGTGCCCGATGGCCGGTGGGAACCACAGGTCGAAGAGCGCGTCGAAGGTCGGCCGGTGAGTGGTGCGGCGCAGCACCGTGCAGGCGAGCCCTTCGCGCAGGGCTTCCCGGTCGAGCAGGTCGATCACGGTCATGACCCGGCCCGCGTCGACCGTTTCCGACGGGCCGACGGCGATGCCTCGGCGGCGCAGCGACTCGACGAATCCCACGAGGTGCCCGGGCAGACCGTGTGGTGCGATCGGCGTCCCCGCACCGGTCTGAAACGCGCCGGCCATGTCAGTTCAGCCGAAGCTCGGCTGCGGCGCGCAGTTGGTCGGATTGGTGCTTGAGCACGACCCCGAGGGTGGTGCGCACGGCCGCGTCGTCGAGTGTGTCGAGCCCGAGTGCGAGCAACGTCCGGCCCCAGTCGATGGTTTCGGCCACCGACGGCACCTTCTTGAGTTGCATGCCACGCAGCACCCGGACCGTGCGCACGAGTTGCTCGGCGATCGCGTCCGGAAGTTCCGGTACGCGGCTCGCGAGGATCCGGCGTTCGAGGTCGGCGTCGGGGAAATCCAAATGCAGGAACAGACAGCGCCGCTTGAGTGCTTCGGACAGTTCGCGGGTGGCGTTGGAGGTCAGCACGGCGAAGGGCTTACGCGTCGCGACGATCGTGCCGAGTTCGGGGACAGTGACGGCGAAGTCGCTCAGCACCTCGAGCAGCAGACCCTCGATCTCCACGTCTGCCTTGTCGACCTCGTCGACGAGCAGCACCGTCGGATCCTCGCGGCGGATGGCCGTCAGCAGCGGGCGGGAGAGGAGGAACTCTTCCGAGAACACGTCTGCCTTGGTCTCGTCCCACGATTCGCCGGCCGCGGCGTTCGCGCCGGCGGACTGGATCCGCAGAATCTGCTTCGCGTGGTTCCACTCGTAGAGCGCGCGGGATTCGTCGACACCCTCGTAGCACTGCAAGCGAACCAGTTCCGCGCCGGACGTCTGGGCGACGGCCCGCGCGAGTTCGGTCTTGCCGACACCGGCGGGCCCCTCGATGAGCAGCGGCTTGTCGAGCCTGTCGGCGAGGAACACCGCGGTGGCCGTGGCCTTGTCCGCGAGGTAACCGGTCTCCGCCAGGCGATCGATCACTTCCTGGACATCCGCGAAGATCGGCGGGGTGATGGGCAGCGCACGATCCACGCTGAGTCCTTTCGTCGGGCCGGCCGGGTTCAGGCCGGGCGGGTGTGGCCGGCGCCCCACACCACCCATTTGGTGGAGGTCAGCTCCGGCAGGCCCATGGGACCCCGGGCGTGCAGTTTCTGCGTGGAGATTCCGATCTCGGCTCCGAACCCGAACTGCTCACCGTCCGTGAAGGCCGTCGACGCGTTGACCATAACGGCTGCTGCATCGACACGGGCGGTGAACTCCCGGGCCGCCGCGAGGTCGGACGTGACGATGGCTTCGGTGTGACCGGTTCCGTACCGATCGATGTGCTCCACGGCCGCATTCAGGTCGTCGACCACCGCGAGCGCAACGTCGAGCGTGAGGTATTCCTGCGCCCAGTCCTCTTCGGTGGCCGGGATCAGACCGGGCAGGTCGCCGTGCACGGTCACGCCGTGCGACTGCAGTGCCTCCAGCAACTGCGGGACGGCGGTGTCGGCGACGGCCTTGTCGACCAGGATCGTCTCCGCCGTGTTGCACACGCTGGGCCGGCGGGTCTTCGCGTTCACCACGATCCTCTCGGCCATCTCGAGGTCGGCGGCGGCGTGGACGTATACGTGGCAGTTACCGACACCGGTCTCGATGGTCGGCACGGTGGCGTCCCTGACGACCGCGGCGATCAGACCGGCACCGCCGCGCGGGATGACCACGTCGACGAGCCCGCGGGCCTGGATGAGATGGGTGACCGACGAACGGTCGGCGCTGGGCAGCAGTTGCACCGCGTCGGCCGGCAGTCCCTGTGCTTCGAGCGCGGGGCGCAGCGCGGCGACGAGCGCGGCATTGGAACGTGCCGCCGAGGAGGAACCGCGCAACAACGCCGCGTTGCCCGACTTGAGCGCAAGACCGAACGCGTCGACGGTGACGTTGGGGCGGGCCTCGTAGACCATCCCGACGACCCCGAGCGGCACCCGCAGCTGCCGCAATTCGAGTCCGTTGGGCAGCGTCGAACCGCGGACGACTTCGCCGATCGGGTCCGGCAATCCGGCGACCTGCCGCAGCCCCGACGCGATGCCGTCGACGCGTGCGGCCGTGAGCCGCAGCCGGTCGAGGAGAGACTCTTCCGTACCGGCCGCGCGGGCGGCGTCGATGTCTTCGGCGTTGGCGGCGAGCACGGCGTCGGTCGCGGCGAGCACGGCATCGGCGGCCGCGTGGAGCGCGGCGTCCTTCTCGGCAGTGGTCAGCAACGCAAGACGTCGGGACGCGACGCGGGCGCGGCGGGCCGCGGCATGCACGGCTTCACGGGTGTCTCCGGCGTCGGTCACCACTGAGTCGGGAGTCACGGCAGTCATGCCCACAGCCTAGTCGTGGATACGGGGGCTCCGACAAGCGCGGCGCCCGTCCGGGTCAGCGAAGACCGGTGCCTCGTGCGAGCGCGGTCCGTACGAGCGTGTCGACGAGTTCGCGGTACCCGATCCCGGTGGCTTCCCACATCTTCGGATACATCGAGATCGACGTGAATCCGGGCATCGTGTTGATCTCGTTGATCACCGGCCCGTCGTCCGTGACGAAGAAGTCGACCCGCGACAGGCCCTGGCAATCGAGGGCGCGGAACGCGCGGACGGCCATGTCGCGGATTTCGTCGGAGACGGCGGGGTCGAACTTCGCCGGTACGTCGAACTCGCACACGTCGTCGAGGTACTTGGTGTCGAAGTCGTAGAACGCCTCGTGGTCGCCGGAGGTGTCGGGCATGCGGATCTCCGCGACCACGCTGGCCCGCACGTCTCCGTCGGGGAACTCGAGGACGCCGCACTCGACTTCGCGTCCCACGATGGCGGATTCGACGATGACCTTCGGATCGTGCGCTCGGGCTCTGCCGACGGCGGCGTCGAATGCCGCCCAGTCGGTGACGCGGCTGACGCCGATCGACGATCCGCCGCGGGCCGGCTTGACGAAGACGGGAAGTCCCAGTTGCTGCTTCTGTTCCTCGGTGAGGGTGGCCGTACCCGGCCGCATCACGATCTGGAATCCGACCGGCAGCCCCTCCGCGGCCAGCAGTTTCTTGGTGAACTCCTTGTCCATTCCGGCTGCGCTCGCGAGCACCCCGGGACCGACGTAGGGCACGTCGGCGAGTTCGAGCAGTCCCTGGATGGTGCCGTCCTCCCCGTAGTGGCCGTGCAGCACCGGGAAGACCACGTCGACCGACGCGAGCACCTTGCCGAATTCCCGCGCGTCGAGGGCGACGATGTCGCCGCTGCGGGTGGGGTCTGCGGTGAGGACCAGCGACGAACCGTTCGCGTCCACGACGGGCAGTTCGCGCCCCGCCTTGGCGAGGCGCGCCGGGTCGGTGTCGCCGAGCACCCAGGACCCGTCGGTCGTGATCCCGACCGGGACGACGTCGTACTGCTCGGGGTCGAGGTTGCTCAGAATACTGCCCGCCGACAGACAGGAGACGGAGTGTTCGTTGCTGCGACCGCCGAAGACGACGGCCACCCGGGTTCGGGGCGTACTCACGGCACAAACCGTACCGGTAAGCCGCGCTGTCTCCCCAGCCGCGTCCCGATCCGCCCGCACGCCCGGCCCGCCGCCCGGGATGTCACAACGAGCCGAGGGCCGCGTGCAGGTCGCTCAGAAGATCGGCGGTGTCTTCGATTCCGCACGACAACCGGATGAAGCCGTCCGGCACGGGATCGCCCCAGCGAGCCCGGCGATCCGCGGTGGTGTGGATACCGCCGAAACTCGTCGCCGGGAGAACGAGTTCGGCAGCGTTCACGAACCGATGGACGTCGTGTGCACTGGGCAGCACGAACGTGACCAGGGGCCCGAATTTCTGCATCTGCGCGGCCGCCACCGGGTGAGCGGGGTCCGAGCCGAGTCCCGGGTAGCGCACTCCGGTCACGGCGGGGTGCTCACTGAGCATCCCTGCGACGGCGAGGGCGTTCGCGCACTGTCGTTCGATCCGCAGCCCCGCCGTTCCGAGACTGCGGTGGGCCAGCCACGTTTCGAACGGCCCGAGCACGGTGCCCGAGTGCAAGCGCTCGCGATCGAGCCGCGGGAGCAGCGCGGCGTCCGAGACCGCCACGTATCCGAACAGAAGATCGCTGTGCCCGCTGAGGGATTTCGTACCGCTGGCGACGACGATGTCCGCCCCGAGAGCGAGTGGGGTCTGCCCGAGCGGAGTGGCGGTGGTGTTGTCGACCAGCAGCAGCGCCCCCGCCGCGCTGCACAACTCGGCGGTGGCCCGTAGATCGACGATGTCGAGCCCGGGGTTCGACGGGGTTTCGGCGAGCACCACCGCGTTGTCTCCGGCACCGGCGAGGATGCTGCGCAGCGTTCCGTCGCCGAACTCGGCGACGGAGAGTTCACGAACCACTACGCCGTGGCCGGCGAGGAAGTCCTGCGCATAGGCACGCACCTGGTAATAACCGTCGGCGGGCACCACGACGGTCGCACCGGGACGGCTGAACGCTCTCAGCGCGACGGTGATCGCCGACATTCCGGAGCCGACGACCCGCGCGGCGACAGCGCCCTCGAGCGTCGCGAGGGCCGTTTCGAGGGCGCGCCAGCCGGGATTGGACGCGCGTGCGTAGGTGTCCACCTCCGCGCTTTCGTCCTCGCCGAGAAGATACGGCGCTGCGAATACCGGTCCCTGCTGAAGCGGTGATCCCGGCATGCCTTCGCCGGCAACAGCTTTCACACAACGAGTGGAATCTCCGGTCATGTGCTTATTCCGGCTTGATTCGTCGGCCGAGCAGTAGACCGATCGCGTCGTGCACCGACATCCCCTCGTGGCACACCCGGTGCACCGCGTCGGTGAGGGGCATCTCCACGTCGTAGCTCGCTGCGAGCGCCCGCACCGACGTGCAGGACTTGACGCCTTCGGCGACCTGGCCGTGGGTGGCCTCCTGCGCACTCTCGAGCGATTCTCCTCTACCGAGGCGTTCACCGAAAGAGCGGTTGCGGGACAACGGCGAACTGCATGTCGCGACGAGATCGCCGACTCCCGCGAGGCCGGCGAGGGTGGTGGGCATGGCGCCGAGCGCGACTCCGAGCCTGATGATCTCGGCGAGGCCCCGGGTGATGATGCTCGCGACGGTGTTCTCGCCGAGGCCGACCCCGGCCGCCATGCCGCACGCCAGCGCGATCACGTTCTTGCACGCGCCGCCGATTTCACAGCCGATGACGTCGGAGTTGGTGTAGGGGCGGAAATATCCTGTGGCACAGGACTTCTGGATTTCCAGCGCACGTGTCGAATCAGGGCACGCGATCACCGTTGCGGCAGGCTGCCCCTCGGCGATCTCCCGAGCCAGGTTCGGGCCGGAGAGGACGGCGATGCGGTGCGGGTCAGCTCCCGTGACCTGGCCGATGACCTGGCTCATGCGCATGAGGGTGCCGCTCTCGATCCCCTTGGCGAGGCTGAGCAGGGTGGCGCCGGACCCGATGTCGTCGCGCCCCGCCCCCAGGTTGGCGCGCAGGGACTGGCTCGGCACCGCAAGCACCGCGAAGTCGACGCCGTCGAGTGCCACCCGATGATCGGTCGTCGCCCTCAAGGACGCGGGGAGCGCGACGCCCGGCAGATAGGCCGGGTTTTCGTGGCGCTCACCGATGGCCTGCGCCACCTCCGCCCGGCGCGCCCAGATCGTCACGTCGGTGCCTGCTTCTGCGAGCACCTTCGCGAAGGCAGTCCCCCACGACCCTGCTCCCAGAACTGCCGCTTTGGTCACAAATCCCCCTCTGTCCCCTCATTCGTTCCGACGCACTTCCCGCATGCGCGTCACTGCACGCTGTTGCTTTCAGTATCGCCCAGGTGGACGGACGGCACCGCGACCCGCCCTCGTCCGCGACCGGCTGGCACAATCACGCCCATGCCCGCGGTGCACATTCTCGTCCCGGTCAAGGCCCTCGGCCTGGCCAAGTCGAGACTGGCGCATGCCCTCGAACCGGACACACGCGCCGAACTGGTGCTCGCGATGCTCGAGGACACTCTCGCCGCAGCCCGGGACACCGACGACGCCGTGGTCACCGTGATCACCTCCGACCGCCGGGTCGCGGCCGTTGCCCGGCGGTCGGGCGCAGCGGTGCTCGCAGATCCCCCGGCCGCGAGCGGGCAGGACTCGCTGAACGCGGCCCTGCGATCTGCTGCCGAACACGCCCGGGACGAATCGCCCGGTGTCGATCTCGTCGCGTTGCAGGCAGACCTCCCCTCCTTGCGCCCCCACGAACTGGCCGAGGCACTCGAGGCGGCCCGCGCGACGGGGACCATGATCGTCGCCGACCACACCGGCTCGGGTACCACCGCACTTCTCCACTGCACGTCGCAGCGTCCGCTGCACCCCCGGTTCGGTCCGGACTCCGCGCACCGGCACCTCGAGGCCGGTGCCCTCGCCGTGGAGGCGCACCTGCCCGGCCTGCGACTCGACGTCGACACGATCGACGATCTGGGGGCCGCGGTGCGTCTGGGAGTCGGTGCGGCCACCGCCGCGGTGCTCGACCGGATCGGCTCCGCGCTTCCCTTCCCGTATCCGACCTCCCGCCGGGAGCCTCACACCTCACCGGTTCCTGACACAATGGGACGGTGACCAACGGCGACACCCCCGAGCAGAGCGTCGGCATCGAACAGAGTGCCGGAACCGAGCAAGGTGCCCTCTCCGGCACCACCCGACCGCAGGGACGCGTGGCCACCGCCACCAGCGCCCCACCAGCGGCCATCGACTCCCAGCTGAAGACGAACCGCAACGACGGTCTGCCCCGCGATCGGTACCTCAACCGCGAGTTGAGCTGGCTCGACTTCAATGCCCGGGTACTCGCCTTGGCGGAAGACACTTCTCAGCCGTTGCTCGAGCGCGCCAAGTTCCTCGCGATCTTCGCGTCGAACCTCGACGAGTTCTACATGGTGCGGGTCGCGGGGCTCAAGCGCCGCGCGGAGACCGGACTGTCCGTCCGGTCCGCCGACGGCCTCTCTCCCCGGGCGCAGCTCGCGCTCATCGCGTCGAGCACGCAGGAACTCGCGGGACGGCACGCGCAGGTCTTCCTCGACTCGGTCCTGCCGGCTCTCGAAACCGAGGGTATCTCGATCATCAAATGGGCGGATCTGACCGCCGACGAACGTGGACGGCTCACGCGGTACTTCGCGGAACAGGTGTTCCCCGTCCTCACCCCGCTCGCCGTCGACCCCGCCCACCCCTTCCCCTACATCAGCGGTTTGAGCCTGAATCTCGCTGTGACGGTGAAGGATTGTGAATCCTCGGGCGAGCACTTCGCGCGGGTCAAGGTGCCCGACAACGTCGATCGTTTCGTCCGTGTCGACCGCGCGGGGTCGCTTCACGGCCTCGCGGCATTCCTACCGCTCGAAGAGCTCATCGCGGCGCACCTGGACGTGCTGTTCCCCGGCATGGAAATCGTGGAGCACCACGCGTTCCGGGTGACACGCAACGCCGATTTCGAGGTCGACGAGGACCGCGACGAAGACCTTCTCAAGGCGCTCGAACGGGAACTGGCACGACGACGGTTCGGTTCGCCCGTCCGCCTCGAGGTGTCCGACGACATGACCGAGCACATGCTCGACCTGTTGCTCCGCGAGCTGGACGTAGACCCCGCGGACGTCGTCCAGCTCCCCGGCCTCCTCGACCTGTCGTGCCTGTGGCAGGTCCACGCCGTCGACCGCCCGGATCTGAAGGATGTGCCGTTCGTTCCCGCAACGCATTTCGCGTTCGGGGAGAGGGAGACACCGAAGAGCGTGTTCTCGACGCTGCGCGAGGGGGACGTCCTCGTCCACCATCCGTACGACTCGTTCTCGACGAGCGTTCAGCGGTTCATCGAGCAAGCCGCCGCGGACAGCCAGGTCCTGGCGATCAAGCAGACGCTGTACCGCACCTCCGGTGACTCCCCCATCGTCGACGCACTGGTGACGGCCGCGGAGGCCGGCAAGCAGGTCGTCGCCCTCGTCGAGATCAAGGCGCGTTTCGACGAGCAGGCGAACATCAAGTGGGCGCGAAAACTCGAGCAGGCGGGCGTGCACGTGGTGTACGGCCTGGTGGGACTCAAGACCCACTGCAAGACCTGCCTGGTGGTCCGCCGTGAAGGGTCCACCATCCGCCGCTACTGCCACATCGGCACGGGCAACTACAACCCGAAGACTGCTCGGCTCTACGAGGACGTGGGTCTGCTGACCTCGTCGCCGGAGATCGGCGCCGACCTGACCGACCTGTTCAACACCCTCACGGGTTACTCGCGGAAGGCGCAGTACCGCAACCTGCTCGTCGCGCCCCACGGAGTCCGCAGAGGCATCATCGAGCGCATCGACCGGGAAATCGAGCACCATGCGGCGGGTCGGCCGACGCGGGTTCGCCTCAAAGCCAATGCCCTCGTCGACGAGCAGGTCATCGACGCCCTCTATCGGGCGTCCTGTGCCGGCGTCCCCGTCGAAATAGTCGTACGCGGCATCTGTGCTCTCAAACCGGGCGTTCCGGGCCTGAGCGAGAACATCACCGTGCGCTCCATCCTCGGCCGGTTCCTCGAGCATTCGCGCATCTTTCACTTCCTCGGCAGCGACGAGTGCTGGATCGGCAGCGCCGACATGATGCACCGCAACCTCGACCGCCGGGTCGAGGTCATGGTGCAGGTGAAAAACCCTCGGCTGGCGCATCAGTTGCAGGACATCTTCGATTCCGCGCTCGATCCGGCCACGCGGTGCTGGACCCTCGAGGCCGACGGCACATGGACGGCTTCCCCCGCGCCGGGCACGGCAGCGCGCGACCACCAGATGGAACTCATGCGCAGCCGCGCATCGTAAGCGGAGGCACCGGTGACCGATTCGTCCGATAAGCCGATGAAGGCCAACATCTTTGCCGCAGGTGCAGTGCTGTGGCGTCCCGCCGGTGGCGACCCCACCCGGCTCGCCGGTGGCGACGTCGAAGTCGCAGTTGTCCACCGGCTCCGATACGACGACTGGTCGTTTCCGAAAGGGAAACTCGACCCCGGGGAGACCGCAGTCGTTGCCGCGGTCCGTGAAATCCGGGAAGAAACCGGATTTCGGCCCGTCCTCGGCCGGCACCTCGGCCGGGTGACTTATCCGGTGCCCGGACACCGGAAACTCAAACGAGTGGACTACTGGGCAGCGAAGCCGGCCGACGGCGAGTTCGTCCCGAACGACGAAGTCGACGAATTGCGTTGGGTGACACCCGAAGCCGCGTTCGACCAGCTGTCGTATCCGATGGACCGCAGCGTGCTCCGGCGTTTCAGGTTGCTGCCCGCCGACACCGGGACGGTAGTGATCGTCCGGCACGCGAAGGCGGGAAGCCGCAAGAAACATCGGGGCGACGACCGGACCCGGCCTCTGGATGCGGCCGGCAAGACACAAGCGGCCGCACTTGTCCCCCAGTTGCGCGCGTTCGGCGGAGACAGCGTCACGTCGGCCGACCGCACGCGGTGCGTCGACACCGTGGCACCGTTCGCCGCGGACATCGGCGTCGAGGTTGCGCTCGAACCCTCGCTGTCGGAAGAGGAATACAACGCAGATCCCCAACTGGGCCGCAAGCGCGCACTCGACATCGTCGCGCGCGGTGGCACCCCGGTGATCTGCAGCCAGGGAAAGGTCATTCCCGATCTTGTCTCGTGGTGGGCTGCCCGGGACGGGATCACGCTCCCACCCGCCCGGAATCGCAAGGCGAGCATGTGGGTGCTCTCGCTGAAGGGCGACCGTCTCCTCGCGGCCGACCACCTCGACAGTCCGCTGCCTTCGAAGCAGTCCTGACCACTTCGCTCACCCGGGTACGCATCCGGGTGAGCGACGGTCGCAGCATGGCATCCAGACGCCAACGGGGGGGGCCCGCGCGTTTAGGGGGCCGCCGCGGGGCCCCCCGCCCCCCCCCCCCCCCCCCCCCCCGCCGCGGGGGGCGCCCCGGCGCCGGGGCCCCCACGGCGATCGTCGAAAGAGGTGGTTCAGGTGAGCGTGATCGCCCGTTCGGGGCAGCTTGCCGCTGCTTCGCGAACCGAGTCCTCGTGTTCGGCCGGTACTTCCGACACGAGGGTCACGGCGTACCCGCCGTCGCTGAGATCGAACACCTCGGGGCAGAGAGCAAGACAGACGCCATGGCCGCGGCAGGAGTCGTCGTCGACGGAAACCTTCACTTCGCGTCGGCTTCCGCGAGCGTGAAGTCCAGGTTCAGGGTGAGCAGACCACGAAGAATGAAGGTGGGCAAGTAGTCGAACTTGCGGTCGCCTTCGGGGCCGTGCACCTTCTCCGAGATGGTGATGTTGCTGGTCCGCTCGAGCAGTCGCTCGAAGCCGACCCGCGCCTCGGTGCGAGCGAGCGGGGCGCCCGGGCACGCGTGGATGCCGCGACCGAACGCGATGTGGGTACGCGCGTTGCGGCGGTCGAGATCGAACTCGGCCGGGTCGGTGAACTGGCGGGGGTCGCGGTTGGCGGCACCGTTCACGAGCATCATGATCGTGCCCGCCGGAACCTCGACACCGCCGACCTCGGTCGGAACCTTGGAGAGCCGGAAGTCGCCCTTGATCGGGCTCTCCATGCGCAGCGTCTCCTCGATGAAGTTGTTGATCCGCTCGGGATCTTCGCGCAGCGTCTGCTGGAGCGCGGGGTCCTCGGCAATGATGCGGAGCCCGGAGCTCACCAGGCGGACCGTGGTCTCCTGGCCGGCGGAGAAGACGTTCGCCGCGATGCGCAGGACGTCGTCGACCGGCGGAAGCGTGCCGTCCGGGAAGGTCGCGGTGGCAAGACCGGTCAGGACGTCGTCCTGCGGGTTCGCGCGCCGGTCCTCGATGTACGCACCGAACTTCTGGTAGAGGAACTCCATGGGGTTGAGCTTGAGCTCGGTACCCTCTGTGCTGCCGATCGAGATACCGTCCTTCATCACCAGGTTGAGACCCTCGATGAACTCCTGGTGGTCGCTCTCCGGGACGCCGAGCAGGTCGGCGATCACGAGCATGGCGAACGGCGCGGCGAACTCGCTGATGACCTCGCCCGAGCCCTTGGCCAGCAGGTCGTCGAGCAGCTTGTCGGCCAGGCGCCAGATGAACTCCTCGTTCTCCTTGAGGCGCTTCGGGGTGATCAGGCGCATCAGCAGGGCGCGATGGTCGGTGTGCTGCGGCGGATCCATCGTCGGCAGCTGGTCGTTCATGGGCAGCTTGGGACGCGTCTCTTCGATCAGGTCGGTGATGTCGTCGCTGTCGGTGGGGAGGGGGAATCCCGAGTACGGGCCCGTCACCGAGATGCACGACGAGAAGGTGTCTTCGTCGTTGAGAACCTGGATGGCTTCCTCGTACCCGGTGACCATCATGACGTTGTGGTGCGGTTCGCGCTTGACCGGGCAACTCTCCCGCATCGCGTCGTAGTACGGGCTCGGATCGCCCACGAGGGAGGGGTCGGTGAAGAAGTTCAGCTTCTCGAGTTCGGTCATGTTCTTCCTCTCAGAAGAAGTGGAGCTGCGGGGGTGCGAGGAACCGGGGCCACTGTCGGAAAGACGGGTAGCCGACCAGGATCTGGTCCACATCCAACCATGTTGATCTTGACTCCGAAATTCGGGAGCTATCGTACATTTCGGGCCCTGTGACGGAGGATCAGAAAGGACGACAATATTTGTGGCGAACAACAAAACCCGCACCCGTACCCCGACCCGATGGGGTCGGTGCACGGATGCGGGCGATGTAGGCATCGGCGGTGGGGTCAGATCACCGGTTCTTTGGTGATGGTGGCCCAGGCGGCGCCGCTGTCGGGGACGCGGGGCTGTTTCCAGACCTCGATGGGGAAGGAGACCATGACCAGCGACTGCATCAGGTGCATGAGGCTGCGTGCGTCGTCGGGCAGGTCGTCGAGGTCGAACTTGTCGCAGTAGGTGATGGCGTCTTCCAGGCGTGCGAAGGCGGCGTCGTAGAACTGCTGCATTTCGGGCATGGTCGAGGCGAGGCGCTTGGCGTAGCGCTCGGGTTCGGTGGCCAGGGCCCAGTCGGCGTAGGGCTCGAGGTCGGAGAACTCAGTTGGCAGCGGCATCGCGGTGCTCCTTGACGTAGTCTGCGACGGTTTTGTGGAGGTGGCGCAGGAGCATTTCCTGGTCGCAGAGGGGGAATTCGGTCACCGCGCGGGTGCCGATCATCGTTTGGGTGGCTTCGAGGGTGTTGGCGTCCTGAAGGGCGTATTCCTTGAAGGTGACTGCGGCGAGTTCCTGTGCGAGGCGCTCGCGGGCGTTCTTCGGGGGGACGAAGTACAGGCTTGCTTCGAAGATGTGCTTGTCGACAGCGGTGGGCCAGTAGTTGTAGGTCAGGTACCAGCCCGGCTCCCAGATGAGCAGGGTCATGTTGGGGAAGAACTCGAAGCTGTCCTGGCCCCAGCTGTGGAAGTTGGCGGGGTTGAGTGCCTTGGGCAGTTCGTCGAGGCCCTCGATGTCGGGCTTGTCCCAGGGTCCGAACAGGCCCGAGCGCAGGGCGCGTTCGATGGGCTTGACCATGTTGGGGTCCTTCGGCGGTGCCATGCCGCCCCAGGAGGAGATCATCGAGTGCGGGGGCTGGAGGTCGTAGTGCAGGGCCTCGTAGCCGTAGCCGGCGAGCTTTTCGGCTTCTTCCTTGACCGCTTGCTTCATGTGCAGGATCGGTGCGTGGTAGAACTCGGCGAAGGCGTCGATGAACAGCTTCCAGTTGGCGCCGATTTCGGAGCGGTAGCTGTAGACCTCGGTCATCTTGTCGAAGGGGTAGCCTTCGAGTTCTTTGGCGTAGTCGCCGAGGTAGTCGACCAGTGCGATGGCGTTGGGGTCGAGGTTGATGTAGATGAACCCTTCCCATGTTTCGCAGCGGACGTCTTTGAGGCCGTAGTCCTTCTTGTCCAGGTCGAAGAATTCGCCTTCTTGCTGGACGAAGGTCAGTTCGCCTTCGAGGCTGTAGCGCCAGGCGTGGTATTTGCAGGTGAACTGCTTGCAGCTGCCGGCGGTTTCTTCCTGGGGGAAGTCGTTCCAGACGAGTTTGTTGCCGCGGTGGCGGCAGACGTTGTGGAAGGCGCGGATCTTGCCGTCGTTGCCTTTGACGATGATCAGGGAGGTTCCGGGGCCGGCGGAGGGGAGTTCTTTGGTGAAGTAGCTGCCGGTGCGGGGGAGTTGTTCGACGCGTCCGACGTAGAGCCAGGTCTTTTTGAAGATGGCTTCGCGTTCGGCTTCGAAGAATTCGGGGTCGATGGAGTCGGTGTAGTCGACCGGGGCGGTACCGAGTTCGGGATAGTGCTCGGTCCAGCTTCCCTCGGCCGGTTTGGTGAAGTGGGGCAAGGCTTTCTACCTTTCGTCTTCGAACTCGATACCGAAGGTGTTGTACGCCATCGCCATCAGGCTGTAGCCACCTACGGTGAAGATCAGGTCCATGAGTTGTTTGGTGTCGAGACGGGCTGAAAGTGCCGTCCATGTCCGCTCGGAAATCCGCGAGGACTCGTGTAGCTCGTCGACCGCCTCGAGCAGCGTGCTCTCGAAGGGATCGTCCGACTTGCCGTCCAGCGCTGCGGAGATTTCGTCTGCGGTCAGGTCGGTTTCTGCCGTCGCAATGACTTTGTGATGCTCACGCTCGTACTCGCATTCATGAAGATGTGCGGTACGAAGGATGGCAAGTTCGCGCAGGCGGGGCGGCAGCGTGGACCGGAAGAGCAGATGCACACTGAACCCGAGGAATGCCTTCGTCAGTTCCGGATGGTTCACGAGCGTCGCCATTGCGACACCTGCGCGTTCCGGATTCCGCATATCCCGGGGCATGAGCCCTTTCAAAGCGGCATCAACCTTGTCGTCCCATCGATCTGCCGGCAGTGGGGGCAGTAGGACCACTCCCAGCCTCCTCCCTCTCGGAGAATCACATTCTCATTTCTGATCGATAGGTTTCCATGCCTCGCGCCGGGTGTCAAACACCCACGTTGTCCCCGATGTATCCGCAGGTCACCGAGGTGTCGAACCGTTCTCCCCGCGCGCGCACGTCGCGCGAGGTCTGAAAAAGGAGGTCACTCCGCTTAGGGGTGTTTGCCGGGAGAACAGGTTGATTCTCCGGATAGGAGAAGATAGTTTCCTTGTATTGAGCTGCTCGAACCGCCGCTCTGTGCCGCTCGTGCTCGGGGGTGCCGTGGAATGCGGCACCCAGGCCCGGGCTTTCCGGATGTTCGCGCACTCGCAGAACCCACGCTCGGTGTCCGAGCGATCGACAGAGAGGTACGCCGTGACCACACCTTCACCGCTCCGCCCCGGTCAGCAGCTCGCCAGCACCACCTGCTCGACGAGGATCGTCGTCGTCCGGGTTCCCTCGGAAGGCGTGCAGGAGTTCGCCTGTGGCGGAGAAGCCATGATCCCGGCAGCTCCCGGCCGCCCGTCGGAACCGGCGAGCGGCACCGGGACACTGCTCGGCAAGCGGTACGTCGACGCCGGCGACACGGTCGAGGTGCTCTGCACTTCCCCGGGCGCAGGCGAACTCAGTTACGCCGGGGTTCCCATGGCCGTGAAGTCGGCACAGGCATTGCCGGCATCCGACTGACCGATCCGGGTCGGTGCGTTCGAAGTGGTGCTCGAAAACCGTCGAGCACATTCCCGGGAACGGTGCACAGCCGGTGCACGAATCGCAGAAGGGCACGAAGTGAGCGTCCAGGTACGCAGTCACCGCAAGATCGGTGAATCCGAACAATTCCGAAGCTGTCGGGAGACTGCGCGGCACTACCGTCGTGCCCGCGCGCTCGCCCGGCCGTACGGCTCGGACGTGAGGGGACAGTCATGGGAGGCATGAGTTTCGACCTCACCGAGGACCAGGAACTGATCCGTTCCTCGGTCGCCGAACTGACGAAGAAATTCGACGACCAGTACTGGATGGAAAAGGATCTCGCACACGAGTTCCCGTCCGAGTTCTACAAGACGATGGCCGACGGCGGCTGGCTGGGCATCACGATGCCCGAAGAATATGGCGGGCACGGTTACGGCATCACCGAGGCGACCCTGCTGCTCGAGGAGGTGGCGCGTTCGGGAGGCGGTATGAACGCCGCAAGCGCCATCCACCTGAACATCTTCGGTATGCAACCCGTGGTCAAGCACGGGTCCGACGAACTCAAGGCGCGGACGCTGCCCCGCATCGTGAACGGTGACCTGCACGTCTGCTTCGGCGTCACCGAACCGGGTGCGGGTCTCGATACGTCGCGGATCACCACCTTCGCCAAGCGCGTCGGCGACCACTACGTCGTCAACGGGCGCAAGGTGTGGATCTCGAAAGCGGCCGAGTCGGAGAAGATCCTGCTCCTGACTCGCACCCAGCGTTACGACGAGGTCGAGAAGAAGACCGACGGCATGACCCTGTTCATGACAGACCTCGATCGCAGCAAGGTCGACATCCGGCCCATCCGGAAGATGGGACGCAACGCCGTCACGTCGAACGAATTGTTCATCGACGACCTGCACATTCCGGTCGAGGATCGCGTCGGCGAAGAGGGCCAGGGCTTCCGCTACCTTCTCGACGGTCTCAACCCCGAACGGATGCTCATCGCGGCCGAAGCCCTCGGTATCGGGCGGGTGGCACTCGACAAAGCCGTCAAGTACGGCAACGAACGCGAAGTGTTCGGCCGGCCCATCGGAATGAACCAGGGCATCCAGTTCCCCCTCGCGGATTCGCTGGCACAGCTCGACGCCGCAGAACTGGTGCTCCGCAAGGCAACATGGCTCTACGACAACGGAAAGCCGTGTGGCAGGGAAGCCAACACAGCGAAATACCTCTGTGCCGACGCGGGATTCACCGCTGCGGACCGCGCTCTGCAGACGCACGGCGGCATGGGGTATTCGGAGGAATACAACGTCTCGCGCTACTTCCGCGAGGCACGCGTCATGCGCATTGCACCGATCAGCCAGGAAATGATCCTGAACTTCCTGGGCTCACACGTTTTGGGATTGCCGAGGAGTTACTGATGGCGGAGAAGAACAACCTTTTCGACCTCACCGGACGGTCGGCGCTGGTCACCGGCGCGGCAGGTGGCATCGGGTCCGCGGTGGCGGAGGCCCTCGCCGCGGCCGGTGCGGCAGTTCTCGTCACCGACGTGGACGGTGATGCGGCTGCGCTTGTGGCCGAGCGGATTTCGCAGAACGGCGGCAAGGCAGACAGTGCCGCACTGGATGTTCGCGACCGGGCCGCCGCCGACTCTGCGGCTGCGCGGGCCGCCGGCTTCACCGAAGGCGTGCTGCACATTCTGGTCAACAACGCCGGTGTCACCGATCCCGCGATGTTCGCGGAGACGAGCACCGAATCCTTCCAGCGCATCCACGACATCCATGTGCTCGGCGCCTTCACCTGTTCGCAGGCAGCGCTTCCTTTCCTGGCCACGGACGGCACCGGACGCATCATCAACGTCACCTCGTCCGCCGGAATCACGGGCACTCTCGGCCAGGTGAACTATTCGGCCGCGAAGGCCGGCATCATCGGAATGACCAAGTCGCTGGCACGGGAGCTCGCGCGGAAGAACATTCTCGTCAACGCGCTCGCCCCGCTCGCTGCGACACCGATGACGGAGACGATTCGCACGAACGAGAAGTTCGCCGCGACCATGCTGAACCGAATTCCCCTGCGACGCTGGGCCGAGCCCTCGGAGGTCGCTGGTGCCTTCGTGTTCCTCGCCACGGACGCCGCGTCGTTCATCACCGGCCAGGTGCTGCCGGTAGACGGTGGCATGGTGATGTGATGTCCGACCCGACGAGCCCGGAGGGCCCGCTGTCGGGGGTCACGGTCGTGACGCTCGAGCAGGCCGTCTCGGCGCCGATGTGTACTCGCACGCTCGCCGACTTCGGGGCGCGGGTCATCAAGATCGAAAATCCTCGGGGCGGTGATTTCGCCCGCGACTACGACGACGTCGTCAACGGTATGGCCGCGCACTTCGTGTGGGCGAACCGGGGCAAGGAATCCGTCACGATCGACCTGAAGTCGGACGCCGGAATCGCAACCTTGCACACGCTGCTGGCCGGTGCCGACGTACTCGTGTCGAATCTCGCTCCGGGAGCCACTGCGCGACTGGGTATCTCGCGGGAAATGCTGGCGGAGCGCTACCCCGATCTGATCGCTGTAGAGATCGACGGTTACGGCCAGGGCGGACCGCTGTCCCACAAGCGCGCGTACGACCTGCTCGTGCAGGCGGAGTCGGGCGCGTGCGCGGTGACCGGTTTCCCCGATATGCCGGCGAAACCGGGTCCTCCCGTCGCCGACATCAGCACGGGTCTGTATGCGGCCGTGTCGATTCTCGCGTTGCTGTGCGGAAGGGAACGGCATCGTGGACGTGCCGGGGCGCTGACCTCGGTGTCCGTGAGTCTGTTCGACACCATGACCGAGATCATGGGATATCCGCTCACCTACACGCGATACTCGGGTGTGGATCAGCAACCGCGCGGGATGAGTTCACCGGCGGTCTCGCCCTACGGTGCGTACCGGACGGCCGACGACCAGACCGTGGTGCTCGGTACGACCAACGACCGGGAGTGGCAGCGACTCGCACGCGAGATCATCGGACGTGACGATCTCGCCGACGACGAGCGTTTCCGCACCAATACCGGACGATGTGAGAACAGGGCGGTTCTCGACGAGGCGATCTCGCAGTGGTGCGCACAGTACCCGCTCGACCACGTGCAGAAGGTCGCGGACGAGGCCGGGATCGGCAACGCGCGATACAACCTGCCGAGTGAAGTACTCGTGCATCCCCAGTTGACGGCGCGTGACAGGTGGCGCGAAGTGGATTCGCCGAACGGTCCGATCGACGCGCTCTTGCCACCGCCGGTGATCACGGGCTTCGACCCGCCGATGGGCGCTGTTCCGGGCCTCGGTGAACACACCGCACGGGTGCTCGCCGACGCCGGATTCAGGTCGGATCAGATCGAGAAACTTCGTGCGGAGGGTGCAATCGGCCCCGCGTACCGGTTCCCGGAATCGGCTGCGAGGCAGAACCGGTGACGGCCGGGGAGTCACTGCTCGTCGACGATCGCGGTGGTGTGCGGACGCTGACACTGAATCGGCCCGCCCGCAAGAACGCACTCGACAGCGGTTTGTGGGATGCGCTGCGCAATGCCCTGGACGAGGCCGGTCAGGACCCCGAGGTGCGGGTGCTTGTGGTGACCGGCGCCGGCGGCGCGTTCTGTTCCGGAGCCGACCTGTCCAATCCCGGTCGGGCGCACCCTTTGCGCAAGATGCGTGTCCTCACCGACATCGCATTGCTTCTGCACGAGCTTCCGGTGCCGACCATCGCAAAGATCGACGGTGTGGCGGTCGGAGCCGGATGGAATCTGGCGCTGGGGTGTGACTTCGTTGTCGCGACTCCGAGATCCACGTTCTCGCAGATCTTCTCGCGACGCGGGCTGTCGTTGGACCTCGGCGGATCGTGGCTGTTGCCCAAGCTGGTCGGCCTGCAACAGGCCAAGAGGCTGGCTCTGCTCGCCGAGACGATCGACGCGGAACACGCCCATCGGCTGAACCTGGTGACCTGGGTCGAGCCCGAAGACACGATCGACGCGTTCGTCGACGACCTCGCCGGCCGTCTCGTCGCGGGTCCGCCGGTGGCGCTCGCGCAGACCAAGGCGCTGCTGAACGAGGGGGCCGATCGCACCCTCCGTGAATCGCTTGCCGGGGAGGCCCGCGCACAGGCGGTCAATTTCGCCACCGCGGATGCACCCGAAGCTTTCGCCGCCTTCGCGGAGAAACGGGACGCGAGGTTCACCGGTCGCTGGGCGATCGGTGGCGCCGCCGCCGCGAAGTCTGCGCCCGGTGCGTCAGGCGTGAGGCAACAACCGGATACGAATGGAAGAGAAGAAGATGCGTGAAGTTGTCATCGTCGAGGCGATCCGTACCCCGGTCGGTAAACGCAACGGAGGACTGGCGGGGGTGCACCCGGTAGATCTGTCGGCGCACATCCTTCGGGCTCTTGCGGAGCGAACGGGTATCGATCCCACCGTGATCGACGACGTGGTGTGGGGTTGCGTGTCGCAGGTGGGCGACCAGTCCAGCAATGTCGGGCGCTACTCGGTGCTCGCCGCCGGATGGCCCGAATCCATCCCGGGCACCACCGTCAACCGCGCCTGTGGCTCGAGCCAGCAGGCACTGGATTTTGCGGCCCAAGCCGTGATGTCGGGTCAGCAGGATGTGGTCGTCGCAGGCGGGGTCGAGGTGATGAGCCGGGTGCCGCTCGGTGCTGCGCGCGGCACCGGTATGCCCTACGGTCCCCAGGCGCTGGCCCGCTATGACGGCTTCGCGTTCAACCAGGGGATTTCGGCGGAGAAGATCGCGCAGAAGTGGGGTCTTTCGCGGACCGACCTGGACGAGTACGCGGTGCTCTCGCACGAGCGTGCCGCTGCGGCGCAGGATCGCGGAGCGTTCGACGGGCAGATCGTGCCGGTCGCCACCGACAACGGATCGGTCTCCGCGGACGAAGGCGTCCGCCGCGGAAGCACGGTGGACAAGCTTGCCGGGCTGAAGCCTGCTTTCGCCGAGGACGGAGTCATCCACGCCGGCAACTCGTCGCAGATCTCGGACGGCGCGGCCGCCCTCCTGGTGACGACCCCTGACAAGGCGCGCGAGCTGGGACTGACGCCGCTGGTGCGATACCGCGCCGGTGCGGTCGCCGGAGCGGATCCGGTTCTCATGCTCACCGGCCCGATCCCGGCGACCGAGAAGGTGCTCGGCAAAGCCGGTGTCGCGCTCGGGGATGTGGGTGTTTTCGAGGTCAACGAAGCGTTCGCGTCGGTGCCGCTGGCCTGGCTTGCCGAGACCGGAGCCGACATCGCGCGGGTCAATCCACTCGGAGGTGCCATCGCCTTGGGTCATCCGCTCGGCGGATCGGGTGCGGTGCTGATGACGAGGATGATTCATCACATGCGTGACCAGGGACTCCGGTACGGACTCCAGACGATGTGCGAAGGCGGTGGGACCGCGAACGCCACGATCGTCGAGTTGATGGATCGCTGACCTCGTGTGACATGGGTTGCAAAATAAACCCGGTGAGACCCTTGTCACATGGGACCAAACCGACCTAATGTGTGTTCGGTAGGTTTGGTCGACGAGGAGGGCGAAGCAAGGGTGCAACACCGTGCGTACGACACGCTCCTCGCCAGGGGTGAGGATCGGAGGGCGCAAATTCTCGGCGTCGCCCAACGGTTACTGGCGAGGAACGGGTGGCGGAGCACGAGTGTCGCTCAGATCGCCCGGGCCGCAGGGCTGAGCCCGGCGGGTCTGCTGCATCACTTCGATTCGAAGACCGAGTTGTTGCATGCCGTGCTCGACGCACGGGATGCCGACGACCTTGCTCGTGTGGACCGCTCGGGAGATCTCATCGAACAGATCATGAAGATCCCCGGTCGCTTCCGGGACTCTCCCGATCTGGTGGGGATGTACGCGGTGCTCCTCGTGGAGAACCTCGAACCGGACGCGCCACTGCACGATCGCCTACTCGGTCGATATCGAGCGGCACTCGACACGGTCGAGGCCGGGATCCGGCGCGGACAGTGCGCCGGACGATACCGAACGGATCTGGACCCAGCCGTCAAAGCGGTGGAGATTGTCGCTTTCCTCAACGGAATGGAAACCTCATGGCTACTCGATCGTTCGCTCCCTCTGACCGAGATCTTCGAGGACTACACACGGTCTCTCGAGCAACAGCTCATGCACGCAAGCACATTCTGAGGAGGCGACTCGCGGTCGTCGCGCCTCGTGTCGCCGACGCAGTGCGATACACCGGCGGCTGGCTGTACGACCAGGTGGCCGCGGGTTGGGAGGTCGTCGTCCTGGTGCCCGGAAATGCCGATATCCGGCCCCTCGAGATCCTCGGTGCCACCACGGTCGACCTCGAATCGGCACTGGAGTGTTCCCCGCACGGCCCGATGCCCGACACCGTCGCGGTGGCGACAGACCTCTACGAAGCCGACGCACGGATCCGTCAGGGCCTGCTCGAGACCTTGGCGAAGCACCCCACCACGATCACGATGTGGGGCAAAGACGTTCCTTCCGAGCTCGACTCCCGGTTCGGTTCCACTCAGCACCGGTTGAGCAGAGCGGCACGAGTTTTCAAGGCGCACGCACTCCAGGCTGCGACGAACTCACCCGTCGACGTCGGGTTCACCGAGTCCTTCCGTACCGACGGAATTGGATCGATGCCGGCGACCGGCACCCTCACCAGCATTCGTTGACGAACACGGCACGGCCCGCACCTCCCGGGGATTCGGGCCGTGCCGTCGTGGGGGGGCCGTTGGCGGCCGGGCCCCCCGCGGTGTGCCCCCCCCCCGTT